>CAZQYK010000210.1:0-3187 GCA_964597285.1 uncultured Spirochaetales bacterium | reverse complement strand
CCGACGCCGGGGAGCCCGACCGCTTCGCGCCGCTGCGGGGATCGGCGAGCTGCTGCGCGAGCGCCGACTCGAGACCTATCGCGAGCTGATCGGCGTCGAGATCACGCGCGCCGGCGAGTGGGCCGCCCATCTCGGCGTGCTCAACGACGAGCCGGTAACCGCGCGCCGCTACACGATCGCGCACGCCGGGCGTCCGGCGATCGAGATCGTCGAGGTCTTCCCGAACGCGCGCTTCGAGCTCGGCTACTGATCCGCGCGCAGGGCCGTTTGCCGGCCGCGACCTAGCCGTTTGATAGACTCGACGTCGTTCCTGCTCCCTCGCTCGTCGCGAGTCGCGAGCCGGGCGCGCACGGCTCGGCTCGAGCGCGCGCGAGCACGGTCGTAAGGATCCCAAAGGGGGCGAAGATGGCGACGCACCAGCGGATCCGGTCCTACTCGCTCGCCGACAAGTACCTGGCGGACGAGGGCCGGGTGTTCCTCACCGGCATCCAGGCGCTGGCGCGGCTGCCGCTCGAGCAGCTGCGCGCCGACCGCCGCGCCGGGCTGAACACCGCCGCGCTGGTCTCGGGCTATCCGGGCTCGCCGCTCGGCGGCTACGACCGGGCCGTCGCGGCGGCCGCGCGGCTGGCCCCGGAGCTCCCGGTGCGCTGCCGCCCGGCGATGAACGAGGAGTACGCCGCCAGCGCGGTGATGGGCTCGCAGCTCGCCGCGGGCCAGTCCGACTGCCTCTACGACGGTGTCGTCGGCATCTGGTACGGCAAGGCCCCCGGCGTCGACCGCGCGACCGACGCGCTGCGCCACGCCGTCTACGCCGGAACGTCGATGCAGGGCGGCGCGGTCGCGATCGTCGGCGACGACCCGGCTGCGAAGAGCTCGACGCTGCCGTCGTCGTCGGCCGGCGTGCTCTCCGACCTGCACGTCCCGATGCTCTACCCAGGCGACCCCGCCGAGGCGCTCGACCTCGGCCGGCACGCGATCGCGATGTCGCGGCTCACCGGGCTCTGGTCGGCACTGAAGATCGTCGCCGACGTCGCCGACGCGACCGCGACCGTCGACCTGCACCCCGAGCGCATCGTCCCGGTGCTGCCGACGCTGGACGGCCGGCCGTACCGCCACGCGCCCGACGGGCGCCTGCTGACGCCGCACACGCTCGAGCTGGAGCGCGAGATCTACGAGGTGCGCTACGAGCTGGCGCGGCAGTACGCGAGCGAGAACCGCCTCAACCGCGTCACCGCCGACCCGCCCGACGCGTGGATCGGCATCGCCGCGTCGGGCATCACCTATCGCGAGGTGCGCGAGGCCTTCGCGCGCCTCGGGCTCGCGACCTACACCGAGATCGAGGCCTGCGGCATCCGGCTGCTGAAGATGGGCATGCCGCTGCCCTTCAACCCGGAGACGGTGCGCAGCTTCGCGCGCGGGCTCACCGAGGTGCTCGTCGTCGAGGAGAAGCGGCCGAACATCGAGTCGCTGATCAAGGACGCGCTCTACGCGCTCGCCGACCGGCCGCGCGTCGTCGGCAAGCACGACGAGCGCGGCGAACTCCTCGTCCCCGGCCACGGCTCGCTCGACGCCGACGCACTCGTGCCGCTCTTGCGCCGGCGCCTCGAGGCGCGGGTCGGACACCGCCTCGCGCCGGCGCCGCCCGACACCGGGCTCGCGCTCGTGCCGACCCGCGTGCAGCGCACGCCCTTCTTCTGCTCCGGCTGTCCGCACAACCGCAGCAGCGAGGTGCCCGAGGGCTCGCTCGTCGGCGCCGGCCTCGGCTGCCACACGATGACGCTGCTGATGGACCCGGAGCGCGTCGGCGCGATCGCGGGGGTCGCGTGCATGGGCAACGAGGGCACGCAGTGGATCGGCATGTCCGACTTCGTCGCGCGCGACCACTTCCTGCAGAACCTCGGCGACGGGACCTTCTTCCACTCCGGGCAGCTCGCGGTGCAGGCCGCGATCGCGGCGGGCGTCAACATCACCTTCAAGCTGCTCTACAACGGCGCGATCGCGATGACCGGCGGCCAGCTGCCGCCGGGCCAGCTCGGCGTTCCCGAGCTCGCGCGCGTGCTGCTCGGCGAGGGCGTCGCGCGCGTGCTGATCACGACCGAGGAGCCGGAACGCTACGCCGACGCGCCGCTCCCCGACGGCGTCGAGGTCTGGGAGCGCAGCCGGCTGATCGAGGCGCAGCAGGCGCTCGCGCGCGTGCCGGGCACGACCGTGCTGATCCACGACCAGGCCTGTGCGGCCGAGACGCGGCGCGCGCGCAAGCGCGGTCGCGCGCCGACGCCGCGCACGCGCGTCGTCATCAACCCCCGCGTCTGCGAGGGCTGCGGCGACTGCGGGCGCGTCAGCAACTGCCTGTCGGTGCGACCGGTCGGCACGGCCTTCGGCCGCAAGACCGAGATCGACCAGACCACCTGCAACTTCGACTACTCGTGCCTCGAGGGCGACTGCCCGTCGTTCATGACCGTGACGGCGCGCGAGCCGGGGCGCCTCGCGCGCTGGCTCGGCCGCGACGGCGCGCCCGCGGCGGAGCGCGCGCCGCGCCCGGCGGCGCCGACCGACCTGCCGGCGCCGCGCCGGGTCGTCCCCGACGACGAGTTCGCGATGCGGATCACCGGCATCGGCGGCACCGGCGTCGTCACCGTCGCACAGGTGCTCGGCACCGCGGCGATGCTCGACGGCTACCACGTGCGCGGCCTCGACCAGATCGGGCTGTCCCAGAAGGCGGGCCCGGTCGTCAGCGACCTGCGCCTGTCGCGCTCGGGGCCGACGCCGACCAATCGCCTCGGCCGCGCGCAGGCCGACCTGCTGCTGGCCTTCGACCAGCTCGTCGCCGCCTCCGAGAAGGGCCTGCGCACGGCAGACCCCGAGCGCACCGCGGTCGTCGGCTCGACGGCGGCGACGCCGACCGGCGAGATGATCACCCATCCCGACCTCGCGCCGCCGGGGCCGGCGGAGCTGTGCAAGCAGATCGCCGGCGCGACGCGCGGCGACGCGCAGTTCTGGGCCGACGCCGAGGCGATCACCGCGGACCTCTTCGGCCGCGCGACCACCGCGAACGTCTTCGTCGTCGGCATGGCCGCGCAGGCCGGCTGCCTTCCGGTGACGCCCGAGCGCATCGAGGAGGCGCTCGCGCTCAACGACGTCGCGGTCGACGCGAACGTCGAGGCCTTCCGCTGGGGCCGCGCGTGGA
>CAZQYK010000209.1:0-6627 GCA_964597285.1 uncultured Spirochaetales bacterium | reverse complement strand
GCCGCCGAGATCGCCGCGCGGCCGAGCACCCAGACCTGGAGCGCGCCGCTCGCGCGCAGCCGCTCGCTGGCGCGCAGCGGCAGGTGCGGCCGCGCCGGCGCCCGCTCGGCGGCGGACTCGCGTCTCGAGCCGAGGGCTCCGCCCGTCACCCGCCCCGTCTAGACTAGGGTCCGTGCGCCGCGCGCTCCTCGCGCTCGTCTTTCTGCACGGCTGCGGCGAGCCGCAGACGCCGCCGTCGCTCGCCGACGCGCGCGACGACCTGTTCTCGGTCGCGATCGCCGACGGGCGTGTCGTCGCGGTCGGCGATCGCGGTGCGGTATGGCGCTCGGACGACGCCGGCGACACCTGGTCGCACGCGCGCGCGCCGACGGAGCGCGCGCTCACCTCGGTGTCGCTCGCCGGCGCCGGCCAGGGATTCGCGGTCGGGCGCGACGGCGTGATCCTCGCGACGCGCGACGCCGGCCAGAGCTGGGAGCTGCGGGCGCACCCGCGCAGCGGCGACGGCGCCCACCTGCTCGCGGTGCACGCGCTCGACGCGCGGCGCGCGCTCGCGGTCGGAAGCCGGGGCCTGCGGCTGCGCACCGACGACGGCGGCCTCAGCTGGCGCGACGAGTCGCTGCGGGCCGGCCGCACCGCGGCCGACGTCCTGCTCCAGGACGTCGCGTGCGCGCCCGGCGGCGGCGCGTGCTGGCTCGTCGGCGAGTTCGGCACGCTGCTGCGCTCCGACGACGCCGGCGCGAGCTGGGAGCGCGGCGCGATCGGATCGCCGGTCGCGGCGCAGGCGATCGACTTCGCCCCGGGCGGCGCCGAGCCGGGCGCGGACGCCGAGCGCGCGATCGCCGCGTTCGCCGCCTCGCTCGACGCGCCGGGTGGCGGCGTCGGCCAGGCTCCGGAGAGCTGGGCGGGCGTCGCGATCGCGGCGCGCGTCGGCGCGGACGAGATCGCGGCGCTGCGCGGCGATCCCGACGCGCTCTTCGAGCGCACTGCCGAGCGCGTGGATGCGGCGCGTCGCGCGCTCGTCGCGGCCGGCGTCGCGCGCGAGCGGGTGCGCGAGCCGGACCCGCCGCCGTGGGAGCACGCCGAGCGCGGCGCCGACGGGCCGGCGCTCGTCGCGCGCTGGATCGAGCGGCATCGCGCGACGCGCGGCGGCGTCGCGCTGTCGGCGCTCCACGAGCCGGTGCTCTTCGGCGTGCGGCCCGACGGCCCGGCCGGCGCGTGGGCGTGCGGCCTCGGCGGGCTCGTGCTGCGCAGCGGAGACGGCGGGCGCACGTGGGCGCGGCTCGCGACGCCGCCCGGCCGGCCGCTCTTCGCGATCGCGCCGGCGCCGGACGGCGGCGCGATCGCCGCCGGCGAGGCCGGCCTGGTGCGGATCCCGCCCGATGGCGGCGAGCCCGCGCCGCTCGCGGCGGGCGGTGGCTTCGTCCGCGACGTCCGCTTCTCCGCGGAGCGGCCGGAGCTCGGCTTCGCCGTCGGCGCGCGCGGCCGGATCCTGCGCACGCGCGACGGCGGCGCGACGTGGGAGGCGTTGGATGATCGCTAACGGCTGCGCTCGCGCAGCTCGACGCGGCGGATCTTCCCGCTCACGGTCTTCGGCAGCTCGGCCGCGAACTCGATCGCGCGCGGGTACTTGTACGGCGCAGTCACGCGCTTGACGTGCTCCTGCAGCTCGCGCGCGAGCGCCGCGTCGGCGGTGACGCCGGGCCGCACGACGACGAAGGCCTTCACGATCGCGCCGCGGTCGGGGTCGGGCGCGGCGACCGCCGCGGCCGCGACGACGGCCGGGTGCTCGACGAGCGCGCTCTCGACCTCGAAGGGGCCGATCCGGTAGCCGGCGGAGATGATCACGTCGTCGTCGCGGCCGACGAACCAGAAGTAGCCGTCGTCGTCGCGGTACGCGCGGTCGCCGGTCAGGTACCAGTCGCCGACCTCCGCAGGGGCCCTTTGCCCGCCTTCGCTTCGCTGCGCCGGCCGCCTTGCGCGCGCGGTCGCGTCGGGGTCCTTCCAGTACTCGCGCGACAGGCCCGGCGGGCGGCCGTGCAGCGCGATGTCGCCGACCTCGCCGGCCGGCATCGCGCGGCCGTCGGCGTCGATCACGTCGACGCGCAGGCCCGGCATCGGCAGCCCCATCGCGCCCGGCCGCACCGGGAGGCCCGGGTAGTTGCCGACGAGCAGGATCGTCTCGGTCTGCCCGTAGCCGTCGCGGATCGTGATGCCGGTGGCCTCGCGCCACGCGCGGATCACCTCGGGGTTCAGCGGCTCGCCGGCCGACACGCACTCGCGCAGCCGCAGCGCGCGCAGCGCGGAGAGGTCCTCCTTGACGAGCAGCCGGAACTCGGTCGGCGGCGCGCAGAAGACGTGGGGGTCGGTCTCGGACAGGAACGCGATCTCGGCGCGCGGCTCGAAGCGTCCGTCGTAGAGCACGACCTCGGCGCCCTCGCTCCACGGGCCGAAGATCACGCCGTAGGCGGCCTTCGCCCAGCCGGTGTCGCTCGTCGTCCACAGGCGCTCGCCCTCGCGCACGCCGTGCCAGAAGCGCGACGTGTAGCGCTGTGCCCAGGTGTAGCCGTGGTCGTGCAGCACGGCCTTCGGCGGACCGGTCGTGCCCGAGGTGTAGTAGACGAGCGCCGGGTCGCTCGCGGCGGTCGGCCGCCCGGCCCCCGCGTCGTCGGGCGCGCACGCGAGCGCGTCGGCGAGGTCGCTCCAGCCCAGCGTCGGCCCGGCGCCGTCGGCTTCGCGCAGCTCGAGGAAGTGGCGGAGCGACGGCAGCGCGCCGCGCACCGCGTCGACCGCGCCGACGCAGCCGCTCGAGGCGACGACGGCGACCGCGCCGCTGTGCTCGGCGCGGTAGCGCACGTCCTTCGGGCGCAGCAGCGTCGAGCTCGGGATCACGAGCGCGCCGATCTCGAGCAGCCCGATCGTCACCGCCTGCCACTCGGGCACGCGCGGCAGCATCACGATCACCGGGTCGCCGGGGCCGACCCCGAGCCCGCGGAACAGGTGCGCCGCACGGTGCGCGAGCTGCGAGACGTCGGCGAAGGTCAGGCGGCGCTCGCGGCCGGCCGCGTCGCGCCACAGCAGCGCGGGCCGGTCGGGCGCCTCGGCCCAGCGGTCGACGACGTCGCGCCCGAAGTTGAACGCGGGCGGCGGGTCCCAGCGGAAGGCGTCGACCGCCGTGCGGTACGCGTCGATCGTCGAGCCGAGCGGGTGGGGCATGCGGTGCTCGCGGCCTCGGCGCGGCATGCTACCGGTCCGGCGCGGATTCGGGGGTGCGTCGGGGCGCGCAGAGGCGGGGTGGTTCAGCTACACCTCCGCTTCTCAAGCCGGCAACTCGGACGGTCGATCCACGGGTCTGCTGAGGAGTTCGAAGCGCTCGATGCCCGCTGCGCAAGCCAGCTCTCGGATCCTCTGCGTCGACGACAGCCGGCTCACACGCGAGCTGGTGCGCGACGCGCTCGGCGCCCGCCACCGGGTGACCTGCGTTTCGAGCGCCGAGGAGGCGCTCGAGGTGATCGAGCGCGAGCCGGTCGACCTCGTTCTCTCGGACCTCCAGATGCAGGGCATGAGCGGCCTCGACCTGCTCGATCGGGTGCGCGCCGTCGACCGCGAGCTGCCCTTCGTGCTGCTGACCGCGCACGCGTCGATCGAGAGCGCCGTCGAGGCGTTGCGCAGTGGCGCGACCGACTACCTGCAGAAGCCGGTTCGGCCCGAGCACCTCGAGGTGGTCGTCGAGCGGCTGCTCGCGCACCAGAGCGTGATGCGCGACAACGACCGTCTGCGCAACGCGGTGCGCACGCTCGAGTCGTGCCGGATGCTGATGCACTGTCTCGACCCGGGCGAGGTCTACGCGGTGGCGCTCGACCTGCTGCTGCCGGCGCTCGGGCGCGAGCTCGGCGTCGCGTTCTTCCGGCGCACCGCGGTGCCCGGCTCGGATGCGATGGCGTTCCGAGGCTTCGACGAGGACCAGGCCACGCAGCTGCGCGAGCTGCTGAGCCGCGACAAGCCCGGCGTCGAGCTGTTCTCGTCGCGGGTGCCGTGCGTGACGCGCACGGGAGCGATCGCGCGCGCGCTCGACGAGATGGGCGTCGGCGCGGGCCCGGCGCTGCTCGTGCCGCTGCACGGCGCCGAGAGCGAGGAGGGCGTTCTCTGGGTGCCCGAGCAGGGCCGTCCGATGCTCGAGCCCGACCTCGAGATGGCACGCCTGATCGCGACCCACGCCGAGCTCGCGCTGTCGAACGCCGAGCGCTACTGGCGCGCGAAGGAGCGCGCCTTCATCGACGACGTCACCGAGGTCTACAACGCGCGCTACCTGCTCCAGGCCACCGAGCACGAGATCCGCCGCGCCGAGCGCTCGGGCAAGGATCTGTCGGTGCTCTTCCTCGACCTCGACCGCTTCAAGCGCGTCAACGACAAGTACGGGCACCTGATCGGCTCGAACGTGCTGCGCCACCTCTCGGTCGTGCTCGCCGAGTGCGTTCGCCAGGTCGACACGCTCGCGCGCTACGGCGGCGACGAGTTCACGATCCTGCTCGTCGACACGCCGCACGAGCCGGCGGTCGCGGTGGCCGAGCGCATCCGTCGCACCGTCGCCGAGACGATCTTCGAGGGCTCGGCCGGCGAGCCGATCCGGCTCTCGATCAGCATCGGCGTCGCGAGCTTCCCCGAGCACAGCCGCAACCGCGAGGGCCTGCTCGACCTCGCCGACAAGGCGATGTACCGGGCCAAGTCTCTCGGCCGCAACTGCGTCTGCTCGGCCACATCGCTGGCGGGCTGACGCTCGCTCTGCTAACCAACCTCGCGATTTTCCGGCGCTTTTCGGAACGTGCGCGAGGAGAGACCCCCCAGTGAGCGCAGCCGACGACCGTCTCGACGCCCAGGGCGGGCTGCGCCGCACGCACGCGGCCGGAGAGATCGGCGCGGCGCAGGTCGGGGCCGAGGTCGTGCTCGGCGGCTGGGTGCAGCGGCGCCGCGACCACGGCGGCGTGATCTTCGTCGACCTGCGCGACCGCGACGGCCTCGTGCAGGTCGTGTTCAAGCCCGACACCGCGCCGGAGTGCCACGAGCGCGCCGGCGCGCTGCGCGCGGAGTGGGTGATCCTCGTGCGCGGCCGCGTGCAGCGCCGCTCGCCCGAGACGGTGAACCCGAAGCTCCCGACCGGCGAGGTCGAGGTGCTGGTCGACGAGCTGCGGATCCTGAACCGCGCGACGCCGCCGCCCTTCGCGATCGAGGACGAGACCGACGCCGACGAGGCGACGCGCCTCGCGCACCGCGTGCACGACCTGCGCCGCTCGCCGCTGCAGCGCGCGCTGCGCATGCGCCACCGGCTCGCCCAGGCGGTGCGCGCGTCGCTGGCCGCGCAGGGCTTCCTCGAGATCGAGACCCCGATGCTCGCGAAGTCGACGCCCGAGGGCGCGCGCGACTTCCTGGTGCCGAGCCGCCTGCAGCCGGGCTCGTTCTACGCGCTGCCGCAGTCGCCGCAGATCCTGAAGCAGCTGTTGATGATCGCGGGCTTCGACCGCTACTTCCAGATCGCTCGCTGCTTTCGCGACGAGGACCAGCGCGCCGACCGCCAGCTCGAGTTCACGCAGGTCGACCTCGAGCTCGCGTTCGCGACCGTCGACGAGGTGCTCGACGTGCTCGAGGAGGTCACCGCGGTCGGCTGCGCCGTCGGCGGCGTCGCGCTCGAGCGGCCGTTCCGCCGCCTCGCTCACCGCGAGGCGCTCGACCGCTACGGCAGCGACCGACCCGACACGCGCATCCAGCTCGAGCTCGTCGACCTGACCGACGCGTTCGCCGACAGCGGCTTCCGCGCGTTCCGCGCCGCCGTCGACGCGGGCGGCATCGTCAAGTGCCTGCCGATCCACGATGCGGCCGGCGCGCCGGAGCTGTCGCGCGGCCAGATCGACAAGCTCGAGGCGCTCGTCCGCAGGGAGCTCGGCGGCAAGGGCCTCGCGTGGATCCGCGTCGACGCCGAGGGCGGCTGGCAGTCGCCGATCGCGAAGTTCCTGTCGGACGCGGAGCGCGACGCGATCGCGCAGCGAACCGGCGCGCGCGCCGGCAGCGTGCTCTTCTTCCAGGCCGACGAGCGCGAGCGCGCGAACGCGATCCTGTCGCGGCTGCGCGTCGACCTCGGCCAGCGCCTCGGCCGCGTCGACGGGCGCGCGCACGACGTGCTCTTCGTCGTCGACTTCCCGCTCTTCGAACGCGACGAGAAGGGCGGGCTCACCTACGTTCACCAGCCCTTCGTCGCGCCGCTCGACGAGGATCTGGCGCTGCTCGCGAGCGACCCGGCGGCGGTGCGCGGCACGCACTACGACGTCGTGCTCAACGGCGTCGAGCTCGGCTCGGGCTCGGTGCGTATCCACCGCAGCGACGTCCAGCGGCGCATCTTCGACATCCTGGGCATCTCGAGCGCGGAGCAGCAGCAGAAGTTCGGCTTCCTGCTCGAGGCGCTCTCCTACGGCGCGCCGCCGCACGCGGGCTTCGCCGTCGGGCTCGACAACATCCGCGACGTGATCGCGTTCCCGAAGACCACCTCGGCCTCGGATTTGATGTGCCAAGCGCCTTCGCAGGTGGCGCCGTCCCAGCTGCGGGACGTGCACATCGAGCTCGACGCCCTGGCCCGCGCCG
>CAZQYK010000208.1:0-7217 GCA_964597285.1 uncultured Spirochaetales bacterium | reverse complement strand
CAGCGCCGAGGCCCGCCCCGCACTCCGCGGCGTCGCGCTCGGCTCTCTCGCACCGTGCCTCAGCGACGCCCGCGAGCGCGAGCTCAAACAGCGTGTCGTCGCCTCGGGGCAAAAACGGGCTTTGTGCGAGAGCCCGTCCGGCCGATTCCATCTGATCGAGACGAAGAACGTGAATGCCTTCCTGATGCGGATCGAGCGCGCGCCCGGCCGGGCGAACGGCGACCGCTGCCAGGAGCTCGCGCTCGCGCTCGACTGTCTCCAGACCTCCCCCCGTTAGGAGCTGCGTCGATGAGGTGGATGCTCGCGCTGCTGCTCGGGCTCTCGCTGTCGCTCGCCGCGCACGCAGAGGAGTCGCCGTGGTCGGGCTATCTCGACTACGCGTACGTCTACTCGTCGGCCGACGCGGACGCGCTGCGCGCGCGCCTCGACGAGTACGGCGCCGAGGCGGGGATCCGGCTCGAGGACCATGTGCGCGTCGCCTTCGGCGCGCGCGCGATCGCAGCCGCGGTCGATCCCGAGACCCAGCAGCGGCGCGCGGCGATCGCGCACCTGCTTCTCTACCTCGCGAGCGGCGACCCGGCCCGGCTCGAGGAGAGCGTCGACGCGATGTCGAAGCTGTCGCGCCACCTCGACCGCCACGAGAACCGCTACTGGCACCACTACGTGCTCGCGCACCGCGCGCTCGAGCGCGATCAGCGCTTCGACTTCGTCGGCGAGATGCTCGACCTGTGGCTGCACGTGATCGTTCCGCTCGAGGCGCCCTACGACACGCTGCGCACGCTCTCGCTCTCCGACGCTCCCGGCTCGGGCTTCGTCTCGGCGCTGCCCTACCTCTACGAGAACGTCGCTCGGCTGATCCTGATCCGCGGCCAGGAGATGGGCGTCGACCGCGACGTCGACCCGCTCGGCGTGCTCGTGCGGATGCTCTACGACGGCCGCGTCGGCACGCATCCCGACGTGATCCCGGTCGAGCTGACCTCGCGCGCGTACCTCGAGCGCATCGTGCACCGGCTCGACGGCACCGAGTCGGACGCCGGCAGCCTCTCTTTCACGCTCGCGCTCTTCTCCGCGAGCCAGTACCACGACCGCGCCCGCGCGCAGCTCGCCGAGCACGGGCTCGCGCCCGAGACGCTGAAGGCGCTGCGCGTGTCGGCCGGCGCGTACCAGGCGGCGCTCGACCGCGCCGTCACGGTGCAGGGCCGCGCGGCGGTCTACACGCGCGTGCTGAGCCAGCTCGGCGAGGTCTACGCGGCGAAGCAGCGCCTCGGCGTCGACCCCGACATCGAGTCGCCGTTCACGATCGAGGGCGCGATCGAGGTCTACGGCGACCTGCGCCGCGGCGAGCGCGACCTCGGCCGGCTCGGCTACCGCAGCCGCGAGACCTACGTCGCGGCGACGCACCGGCTGTGGGAGGAGATCCAGGAGAGCAGCCTGAACGCGGCCGACTTCTACCTGACGCGCGCGATCGAGAACCCGCACCGGGCCGACGAGCACGCCCGCAGCGCCGCGCGGATCCACGCGCGCTACCTCTCGTACTTCCAGCGCTACGCCGCCGAGTCGCCGAGCGAGACCGTGCCCGACTCGGCCTACTTCGCCGCCTACGAGGCCGCGCGCGGCTACGGCGACGCGCTGCTCACCTACGCGCGCGGCCGGCTCTCGCCGGCCGAGATGGAGCAGTCGACGCGCCGCTATCTCGCCGCGCTGCGCCTGTTCCCCTTCGACCGCCAGCTGTGGCCGTCGCTCGCAGCGGCGCTCGAGCGCCAGGGCCGCGAGAGCGACTACCTCGAGCTCGCGCGCCCGGTGGCCGAGGCGGTGACGACCTCGCGCCACGTCGACGGCTGGATCCGCAGCGGCGAGCCCGGCGCCGAGGCGATCTCGGCGCTGCGCCGCGCGCTGTCCGACAGCCAGGTGCTCGTCTACCTCGGCTTCACGAGCGCGGAGACCGCGGCCGGGCTCGAGGCGAGCGTCGCCGAGCTGCGCCGCGAGCGCGACGCGACCGAGCGTCAGCTGCTCGAGCTCGTCGCGCGGCGCGAGGCGCTCGGGCGCCACGGCCCGCCGGCATCGCTCGACCCGGCCGTCGCGCTCGAGTCGCGCGGGGGCGCGGTCGACGCGCTCGAGGTCGAGGCGCTCGACAGCACGATCGCCGACACGAAGCGCGCGCTGCTGCGCCAGGAGAAGCAGATCGCCGCGCGCACCGAGGCACTGCCGCTCTACCGCGCGACGCTCGGCACCGAGAGCCTGGTCGGCGAGCTGCGCGCGCGCCGCGACCACCCGGTGCACACGCTGCTGCGCCGCATGTATCACGAGAAAGTGCGCTAGGCCGAAGGAGGCTGACCGTGTCCCCGTCTGTTCCGCTCCGCGCCGCCATGGCGCTGCTCGTTCTCGCCCTCGGCGGGCCGCTGCTCGGCGGCTGCGTCTCGCACGAGCGCCGCGCCGACGACCTCGTGCGCCGCACCAGCGACGCGCGAGCGAGCGCGCCGCTCGGCGGCGAGGCGCTCGCCCAGCGCAAGCTCGAGCTCGAGCGCACCTACCGCGACCTCGCTCACCTCAACGACACGCTCGAGAGCCTGCACCGCCGCGACGACCGCAACGGCAAGGTGATCTTCAGCGAGTTCGTGAACCACCTTCTCGCGAAGCAGGTGCTGCCGCTGCTCGAGGGCGAGTGGCAGAGCGAGCACCCCGAGGTCGCCGAGCTCGACGCGAACGTGCGCCTCGGCGTCGCCGAGCTGTGGCTCCGCATCGGCGCCGTGTCGCACACGGACCGGATGCTCGAGGAGATCGAGCGCCGCTATTCGGGCCGCGACGACATGCTCGTCTCGTACCCCTTCGGCAGCCAGGGCACGCTCGCCCAGGGCGTCGCGCGCCTCCGCAACCGGAGCTGGTGGAACGGATAGCCGCCAGCGCGATCCGCGGTGGCAAGGCCGCTCCAGCACCTTCGAAGAAGGGCTCGTGAGGAATGGGGCGACGCGGCGAGCCGGGAGGCAGCGCCAACGGGTCCCCACCATCGACGCGCGCCAGCGTACCGGATCCCCCGGCTCCGTCGTGCTCGCGCCGCCGTCGCGCCGGGGTATGCTGCGCGCTCGATGCCCGAGCGGACGCCGCCTCCCGCGCTGGAGCGCAACCTCGTGCTGATCGGCGGCCGCGGCTGCGGCAAGTCCTCGATCGCGAGGCGCCTCGCGCGCGCGAACCGCAACTTCTCGCTCTTCTCGCTCGACGCCCTCGTGCGCTACGAGGCGGGCGGCCGCACGATCGCGCAGATCGTCCGCCGCGAGGGCTGGGAGGGCTTCCGCGCGCGCGAGCTCGAGGTCGTGCGGAAGGTCGCGGCGTTCCGCGGCGGCGCGCTGATCGACGCCGGCGGCGGCGTCGTCGCCGAGCTCGACGCGCGCGGCCGCGAGCGCTTCAGCCGCCGCAAGGTCGGCGCGCTGCGCCGGCACGGCTTCGTCGTCTACCTGCGACGCGACGTCGCGTACCTCGAGCGCCGCATCGCCTCCGATCCGGCCCGCCCCGCCCTCTCGGCGAGCGAGAGCTTCCGCGAGATCATGGAGCGGCGCGACCCGTGGTACCGCCGCGCGGCCGACTGGGTGCTCGAGTGTCGCGGGCGCGACAAGGACGCGCTCGCGCGCGCGATCCTCGCGCGCTACTACGCGGCGCTCGGGGTCAGTCCGCCGGCGCGTCGAGGTCGGCCCAGACCGGCGCGTGGTCGGAAGCGGTGAGCCCCTCCTGCTTCTTGCGCCACTCGCGGTCGATCTCGACCGCGCGCACGCGCTCGAGCAGCGGGTGGGTCAGCAGCAGGAAGTCGATCCGCAGGCCCTGCTTGCGGTGGAACGCGCCGCCGCGGTAGTCCCACCAGCTGAAGGCCTGGAGCTCGGGGTGGCGCTCGCGGAACGCGTCGAACAGGCCCGCGTCGAGCAGCGCGCGGAAGCGCGCGCGCTCGGCGTCGGTGTGGAAGATCCGGCCGGCGAGCGCTCGCTCGTTCCAGCTGTCGATCGCCGCGGGGCACAGGTTCAGGTCGCCGCACAGCACCGCCGGCGCGTCGGCGCGGTGGCGCTCGCGCCAGTGCTCGACCAGCGCGTCGAGCCACGCGAGCTTGCGCGGGAAGTCGGGGTGCTCGACCGTCTTCCCGTTCGGGCAGTAGACGCTCGTGAACGAGAGCCCGTCGCTCTCGACCGTCAGCAGCCGCGCGCCGAGCTCCTCGTGCCCGGGCAGGCCGCGCTGCGCGACCTCGATCGGCTCGCGCGCGAGCACCGCGACGCCGTTCCAGCTCTTCTGGCCGTGCACCGCAGCGCGGTAGCCGAGCGCCTCGAGCTCGGCGTGGGGGAAGAGCTCGTCGCTGAGCTTGAGCTCCTGGATCCCGAGCCAGTCGGGCCGCCGCGCGCGCAGCCACGCGAGCACGAAGTCGAGCCGCGCCCGCAGGCCGTTGACGTTCCAGGTGGCGATGCGCACGCCGCCGCTCCTCAGAGGACCCGGTTCGGCACCGGCCGGCCGGCGAGCCCGGCCGCGACCGCGTCGACGCACAGGCGCCCCATCGCCTCGCGCGCCTCGTGGGTGGCGCTGCCGAGGTGCGGCAGCAGCACGACGTTCTCGAGCGCGGCGAGGCCGGGCGCGAGCCGCGGCTCGTCGCGGTAGACGTCGAGGCCGGCCCACGCGATCCCGCCGTCGCGCAGCGCCGCGACCAGCGCGTCCTCGTCGACGATCGCGCCGCGCGCGGTGTTGACGAGCCCGGCGTGGCGCGGCATCCGCGCGAACGCGGCCGCGTCGATCAGGCCGCGCGTCTCCGGCGTCAGCGGGCAGTGCAGCGACACGAAGTCGCAGCCCCCGAGCAGCTCGTCGAGCGGCACGAAGCGCGCGCCGAGCTCGCGCTCCCAGTCGGGGTCGCGGCGGCGCGAGTGCACCCACAGCTCGCAGTCGAAGCCGCGGCGCAGCGTCGCCGCGACGCGCCGGCCCAGTCGGCCCGCGCCGACGAACCCGAGCCGGCGCCCGAACACCGCGTGGCCGTGGTGGGCGCGCGAGCCCCAGCCGTCGAAGCGCCCGGCGCGCGTGACGCGGTCGCCCTCGGCCACGCGCCGCGCACCGGCCAGCACGAGCGCCACCGCGACCTCGGCCGTCGCGTCGGTCAGCACGCCCGGCGTGTTCGCGACGACCAGGCCGAGGCGCCGCGCGGCGTCGAGGTCGATGTTCTCGGTGCCGACCGCGAAGGTCGAGACGACGCGCAGCGGCGGGGTCAGCGCCTCGAGCAGCGCGGCGTCGATCGGGTCGGCGAGCGTGCAGACGAGCGCCGTCGCGCCGCGGGCCGCGTCGGCGAGCGCGTCGGGCGCGAGCGGCGCGCCGCGGTGCACGTCGATGCGCGCGCCCGGCAGCGCCTCGGCGAGCCGGCGCAGCGACGCCACCGGGATCTCCCGCGTCACGAACACGCGCTCCAAGCGTTCAGCCCCTCCGCTCGGCCAAGCCTCGCTGCGCGCTCGCTTCGCTCACTCGAGCTCAGCCCGCCCGGAGGTCCCGGGACTCCGCGTCGAGGACGTGCAGGCGCGGGGCCGGCGGCGCCGGCGGCCGCCGCAGCCACCGCGCGAGGTCCTCGAGAACAAGGTAGCTGCACGGCACGAGGAAGAGCGAGACCGTGGTCGCGAAGAGCACGCCGAAGCCGAGCGAGGTCGCCATCGGAATCAGGAACTGCGCGCTGACGCTGCCCTCGAAGAGCAGCGGCAGCAGGCCCGCAAAGGTCGTCAGCGAGGTCAGCACGATCGGCCGGAAGCGCGCGACGCCGGCGTCGCGGATCGCGTCCTCGAGCGCGACGCCCTGCTCGCGCCGCAGGTTCACGTAGTGCACGAGCACGAGGCTCGAGTTCACGACGACGCCGGTCAGCGCGACGATGCCCCACACCGACATCATCGAGAGCTCGATGCCGCGGATCAGGTGCCCAGCGACCGCGCCGACGAGGCCGAAGGGGATCACCGCCATGATGATCAGCGGCTGCGCGTAGGAGCGCAGCGGCACCGCGAGCAGCGCGAAGATCGCGACGATCGCGAAGCCGTAGTTCCGGATCAGCGCGCCGATCGTCTTGCGCTCCTCGCGCTGCGCGCCCTCGAAGCTGTACGACAGGCCCGGGAACTCGGCGACGAGGCGCGGCAGCACCTCGCTCTCGAGCGCGCTCAGGATCTCGCCCTCGTTCCCCTCCTCGCGGTTCACGTCGGCGGTGACGTCGATGACGCGCTGCCGGTCGCGGCGCTTGATCGTCGCGTAGCCGCGCCCCTCGACCGCGCGCGCGACGGTGTGGAAGGGCACCTCGCCGCCGTCGGGCGTTCGCACGCGCAGGTTCTCGAGGTCGGCGAGCGAGCGCCGCTCGTCGGCCGGGTAGCGCACCATCACGCGCACGTCGTCGCGGCCGCGCTGGATGCGCTGCGCCTCGGCGCCGTAGAAGGCCTGCCGCACCTGCCGCGCCAGGTCGTCGAGCGAGAGCCCGAGCGACTCGGCCGCGGGCAGGATCGACAGCACGATCTCGCGCTTGCCGTCGCGGAACGAGTCGCGGATGTCGAGCGTGCCGGCGAAGCCGGCGAGCTCGGTCTTCAGCCGCTCGGTGGCGCGCTGCAGCATCGCCACGTCGGCGGCCTGGAGCTCGACGTCGATCGGGTCGCCGACCGAGAAGAGCGCCGACGCGAACACGAGCTCCTCGACGTCGGGGATCGGCGGCGTCAGCTCGCGCCAGCGCTGCGCCACCGCCTCGGCGCTCAGCGGCCGCACGTCGCCGCCGAGCAGCTCGATCGACACCTCGCCGAGATGCGTCGCGGTGTTCGTCGGCCCGAGGCTGCCCGGAGGCCCCTCGCCGTCGAGCGACGGCATCTCGCCGACGGTCGCCATCACGTGCACGACGACCGACGCGCCGTCGACCTCGTACTCGGCGTCGAGCTCGCGCTTGAGCCGCCAGGCGGCGGCCTCGAGCTCGTCGACCGCGGCGCCGGTCACCTCGATCGGCGTGCCCTGCGGCATCGTCAGCCGCGCCGACACGTAGTCGCTCTCGATCGGCGGGAAGAAGCTGAAACGCATGTAGCCGGCGCCGACCCAGGCGAGCGTGACGACGAGCAGCGCCACCGCGCCGGCGATCGTCGTGTAGCGCCACTCGAGCGCGCGCTCGAGCGCGGCGCGGTAGCGCACCTGCGCGAGCCGCTCGAGGCCGCCCGAGGCCGCGGCCTGCACGCGCCGCCAGCGCGCCGCGAGCGCCGCCG
>CAZQYK010000207.1:0-7368 GCA_964597285.1 uncultured Spirochaetales bacterium | reverse complement strand
GAGGCTGCGCACGCCCGACTCGCGCGTGTAGTGGCGGATCATCTCGAGCAGCGCCGGGTCGGTGAACGCGATGTGCTCCTCGGACAGGCAGTTCGCCTCGCGCTGCTTCGGCACGAGGTACTGCTTCGCGATCGAGAGCTTCTCGCTCTCGATGTAGCCGGGCAGCTGGATGATCTCCATGCGGTCCTGGAGCGGCCGGGGAATCTGCGACAGCACGTTCGCGGTGCAGACGAACATCACCCGCGACAGGTCGTAGTCGAGGTCGAGGTAGTGGTCGTTGAAGGTGTGGTTCTGCTCCGGGTCGAGCACCTCGAGCAGCGCCGCCGACGGGTCGCCGCGGAAGTCCATCGACATCTTGTCGACCTCGTCGAGCAGGAACACCGGGTTGCCGGAGCCGGCCTTCTTCAGGCTCTGCAGCACCTTGCCCGGCAGCGCGCCGATGTAGGTGCGGCGGTGGCCGCGGATCTCGGCCTCGTCGCGCACGCCGCCGAGCGACACGCGCACGAAGTCGCGGCCGGTCGCGCGCGCGATCGACTTGCCGAGCGAGGTCTTGCCGACGCCCGGCGGCCCGACCAGGCACAGGATCGGGCCCTTCATGCGGTCGACGAGCGCCTGCACGGCCAGGTACTCGAGGATGCGCTCCTTCGGCTTCTCGAGCCCGAAGTGGTCCTCGTCGAGGATCCGCTCGGCCTCGACGATGTCGTGGTTCTCCTCCTGGTAGCTCTCCCAGGGCAGCGAGATGATCCAGTCGATGTAGTTGCGCACGACGGTCGCCTCGGCGCTCATCGGCGACATCATCTTCAGCTTCTTGATCTCCTTGTCGGCGCGCGCGCGCGCCTCCTCGGGCAGCGACTTCTTCTTCAGCTGCTCCTCGAGCTCCTCGATCTCGTTCTTGAACTCGTCGCGCTCGCCGAGCTCCTTCTGGATCGCGCGCATCTGCTCGTTGAGGTAGTACTCCTTCTGCGAGCGCTCCATCTGCTTCTTGACGCGGCCGCGGATCTTGCGCTCGACCTCGAGCACCTCGATCTCGGCCTGCATGCGCGCGTAGACGTCCTCGAGGCGCTTGGCCGGCGCGAGCGTCTCGAGCAGCTCCTGGCGCTCCTCGAGCTTCAGGTTCAGGTGCGAGACGATCGTGTCGGCGAGCTGGCCGGGCTCGGTGATCGCGGTGACGGTGTTCAGCGTCTCCGGCGGGACCTTCTTGTTCAGCTTGACGTAGGCCTCGAAGGTGGTGTGGACGGTGCGCACGAGCGCGTCGCCCTCGACGCTGCGCCGCGGGTCGTCCGGCAGCGGCTCGTACTCGCACGAGAAGAAGGGCTGGTCGGCCACGAAGCGGCGGATCCGCGCGCGCGCCTTGCCCTCGACGAGCACCTTGACCGTGCCGTCGGGCAGGCGCAGCAGCTGGATGATCGTGCCGAGCGTGCCGACCTCGTAGATGTCCTCGCGGGTCGGCTCGTCCTGGGCGGCCTCGCGCTGCGCGCAGAGCAGCAGCTCGCGGTCGCCGCCCATCGCGTCCTCGAGCGCCTCGATCGACTTCTGCCGCCCGACGAAGAGCGGCACGACCATGTGCGGGAACACGACGATGTCGCGCAACGGGAGCAGCGGAAGCGGCCGGCCGGCCTCGGCGCCGGCGCCTCGGCCCCGGTCGCCCTCGTCGTCGTCGTCGCGGAAGATGCCCATGGTCCTCTCTTCGTCGGCCCGCTCAGGCGGACTCGGCTTCGCGCTTCAGCACGAGCAGCGGGTTGCTTCCCTGCTCGATCACCTCCTCGTTGATCACGCACTCCTCGATGTCGGTGCGCGACGGGATGTCGTACATCAGCTCGAGCATCACGGTCTCGAGGATCGAGCGCAGCCCGCGCGCGCCCGACTTTCGCGACAGAGCCTGCCGCGCCACCGCGCGCAGCGCGCCGTCCGAGAAGCGCAGCCGCACGTCCTCGAACTCGAAGAGCTTCTGGTACTGCTTGACGAGCGCGTTCTTCGGCTGCGTCAGGATGTCGACCAGCGCCTCCTCGTCGAGCTCGGTCAGCGTCGCGACCACCGGCAGCCGGCCGACGAACTCCGGGATCAGCCCGAAGCGCAGCAGGTCCTCGGCCTGCACCTCGCGCAGCAGCTCGCCCTGGCTGCGCTTCAGCCTGCCGGGGATGTCGGCGCCGAAACCCATCCCCTTCACGCCGATGCGCCGCTCGATGATCTTCTCGAGGTCGCAGAACGCACCGCCGCACAGGAACAGGATGTTCGAGGTGTCGACCTGCAGGAACTCCTGCTGCGGGTGCTTGCGGCCGCCCTTCGGCGGCACGCTCGCCATCGTGCCCTCGATGATCTTCAGCAGCGCCTGCTGGACTCCCTCGCCCGACACGTCGCGGGTGATCGACGGGTTCTCGCTCTTGCGCGCGATCTTGTCGATCTCGTCGATGTAGATGATCCCGCGCTGGGCGCGGTCGACGTCGTAGTTCGCGGCCTGGAGCAGGTTCAGGATGATGTTCTCGACGTCCTCGCCGACGTAGCCGGCCTCGGTCAGCGTCGTCGCGTCGGCGATCGTGAACGGGACGTCGAGGATCCGCGCCAGCGTCTGCGCGAGCAGCGTCTTGCCGGAGCCGGTGGGCCCGAGCAGCAGGATGTTCGCCTTCTGCAGCTCGACGTCGCCGACGAAGGTCTGGCTCTCGACGCGGCGGTAGTGGTTGTGCACCGCGACCGACAGGATCTTCTTCGCGCTCTCCTGTCCGATCACGTACTCGTCGAGCGCCTCCTTGATCTCGCGCGGCTTCGGAACGCGCGACGCGGCGCTCGGCGCCTCTTCCTGACCGTACTCCTCGGCGATGATGTCGTTGCACAGCTCGATGCACTCATCGCAGATGTACACGGTGGGGCCGGCGATCAGCTTCTTGACCTCGCGCTGACTCTTTCCGCAGAAGGAGCAGGAGAGGTTGGCGTCGTCGTCCCGTTTCTTCATTCCCTCGAGCCTCCGCCGGAGCCCTTCTTCTCGCTCGCCGGGCCGCCCGCCGGCCCGGTCGTCTCGCGCTCCCTCACGACCTTGTCGATGAGGCCGTACTTCAACGCCTCGTCTCCCGACATATGGTAGTCGCGTTCGGTGTCCGCTGCGATTTGCGCGAGCGGCTTCCCGGTGTGCTCAGCAAGTATCTCGTTCATCCGCGCACGGAGCTTGAGAATTTCGCGCGCGTGGATCTCGATGTCGCTGGCCTGACCCTGCACGCCGCCCATCGGCTGGTGGATCATGATGCGCGAGTTCGGAAGCGCCATGCGGCGTCCGGTCGCGCCCGACGCGAGCAGCCACGCCGCCATCGACGCGGCCTGGCCGAGACAGATCGTCGCCACGGCGGGGCGCACGTAACGCATCGTGTCATAGATCGCGAGGCCCGCGGTCACCGACCCGCCGGGCGAGTTGACGTAGAGCGAGATGTCCTTCTCGGGGTCTTCGGCCTCGAGGAAGAGCAGCTGCGCGATGACGAGGTTCGCGATGTCGTCGTCGATGGCCTGGCCGAGGAACACGATGCGGTCGCGCAGCAGTCGCGAGTAGATGTCGAACGAGCGCTCGCCGCGCGAGCTCTGCTCGATCACCATCGGGATCAGCGCCATCGGGTCCGTCGCTCCTCGTGCCGCTCGCCGCGCGTCGCCGGCGCGTCTGGTCCGTGCCACCGGGATCCCCGAATCGGATCCCAGGCCGTCCCCCCCGTTACCACCGACCGCCGGCGGTCACCGCGAGAGTACCCCGCGCCGGCGCGGGCGCCCGGCGTTCTCCCCATCCATTTCTACGCATTCCAGCGCCGCTCTCGCTGCGCGGCCGATCCGGTGCGGTCCGCGCGTTCGATCCCGATCTGCGGCCCGATCTGCGGCTTCCGGCTCGCCCGGGGGGAGGGGCGCGTCTTCCGGCAGCGTCGCTTCTAAGTCCCCGTGACGTCTTCGACTTTAGCCGTGGACACCAGGAAATCAAGCGCCGCCTCGCGGCGCAGGTCGTCGCGGATCGACGCGTCGAGCAGCTCGGCCCCGAGCTGCTCCCGCATCTCGGCGGCCGAGACGCCCTGCCCGGCCGCGACGCGCTCGAGGCGCTCGGCGATCGCGGCGTCCTCGATCTCGAGCCCGCGCGCGTCGGCGACGGCGTCGAGCAGCCAGCGCTCGCGCACCTCGTGCGCGGCCGCCGGCCGCCACTCCTCGCGCCAGCGGTCGAGCTGCGCGTGCAGGGCGTCGTGCGGCACGCTGCCGTGGAGCTGCTGCGACGCCAGCCGCAGCCGGCGCTCGAGCTGCGAGTCGACGACGCCGGGCGGCACGTCGAAGGCCGCGCGCTCGACGAGCGCCTCGAGCACCGAGCGGCGCAGCTCGGAATCGGCCGCGCGGTCGCGCTCGGCGCGCAGGTCGTCGTGGATCCGCTCGCGCAGCGCGGCGATCGTGTCGAACTCGCCGAGATCCTTCGCGAACTCGTCGTCGAGCACCGGCAGGTCGCGGCGCTTGACCTCGGCCACGTGCACCTGGAAGCGCGCGGGCTTGCCGGCGAGCTCGGGCGCGCCGTACGGGTCCGGAAACGTGACGTCGACGTCGCGGTCGTCGCCGGCGCGCGCGCCCTCGAGCTGCTCCTCGAAGCCCGGCAGGAAGCGGCCCGATCCGAGCTCGAGCTCGACGTCGCGGCCGCTGCCGCCTTCGAAGGGCTCGCCGTCGACGCGCCCGACGAAGTCGATCGTCAGGATGTGACCGCGCGCCGCCGGCGTGCCCTCGGGCTCCTCGACGAGCGGCGCGTGGCGCCGCTGAAGCTCCTCGACCTCGCGCTCGACCTCGTCGTCGCCGACGAGCACGAGACGGCGCCGCGCCGGGAGGCCTTCGAGCGCCGGCAGCTCGATCGGCGGCCGGACCTCGACGAGCGCCTCGTAGCGGAACTCCGCCCCCGCGCGCGGCGTCGGCGCGTCGACCGACGGCGTCGACACCGCCTCGACGCCGGCGCGCGCGAGCGCGAGCGGCAGCGTCCGGTTCACGAGCGTGCGCTCGATCTCCTCGCCGAGCGACCCGCCGTACAGGCGCTCGAGCACCGGGCGCGGCACCTTGCCCGGGCGGAAGCCCTTGACGCGCGCCTGGCGCCCGAGGTCGCGGTAGGCCTCGTCGAAGGCCCGTCGCACCTGGGCCTCGGGCACGCACACCTCGAGCCGTCGCAGCGAGGGGCTCTCCTCGTGCGCGACGACGTCGAGCCCGGGCACCGCGTCGCGTGCGGCTTCGGAGGCGCCGGCTTCGGGCGTCGCGCTCTCGGGGGTGTCGGCGTTCATCGGGGGCCTCGGGCGGCCGGGGACGTCGGTGCCGGGGACAGGACTCGAACCTGCACGCCCTTTCGGGCGATGGCTCCTAAGGCCATCGCGTCTACCCGTTCCGCCACCCCGGCGCGGGGCGCGAAGATGGCGGCTCGGCGACGCGACGGCAACCGGCGCGGTCGCGGGCGGACTCGCGCAGGGCCCGGCGCGCTTGCGGCGCGCCGGGCCGGCGCGGACACTGGCCCGCGATGGAGATCGACGCGGCCGGCGCACCGGCGCACACGCGCACGCTCGTGGTCACGATCGCGCGCGCCGACGCGGGCCACGTCGACGCGCGCGGCGCGATCCTCGACGTCCGCAAGCGCGGCCTCGTGCCGATGGCCGCCGACCTCCAGACGGCCGGCGTGATCCACGACATGCGCGTCGACGCCCGCGTCGCGCTCGAACCGCCGCGCTTCGAGGCACTGCGCGTCGAGCAGCCGAGCGTGGCGTTCGAGCCGTCGGCGGCGACCGGCGGCGAGTGCTGCCGGGATCCGGCGCGGCGCATCGACGCGCTCGTCGGCGCGCCGCTCGACGAGGCCGCCGCGCTCCTCGGCGCCGCGCTCGGCGGGCCGCGCGGCTGTTCGCACGTGCTGACGCTCGCGCAGCTGCTCGCGTCGAGCGCGCAGCGCGGGCTCGAGCTCGACGCCGCGCGACACCGCGGCGCCGAGCGACCCGACGGCCAGCGCCTCTTCCACCGCAGCCTGACGATCGACGGCGTGCAGGGGCCCGACGCGCTGCACCTCGTCGCGCAGCAGGCCGACGTGCTCTTCGCCCCGCTGCGGCCGAGCGCCGACACCGACCCGCTCGATCGGCTCGCGTCGCGCCTCGAGATCCGCGCGCACGCCGAGGTCGACCTCGACGGCATGGCGCTGCGCTCGCTGCGCGCCGCCGAGCGCGCGAGCGACCGCGAGCGCCTGTGGGGCGCGTGGCGCGACCGCAGCGGCGCGCTCGCCGGCCTCGCCGGAGGCAGCGCGCTCGGAGGCATGGCCGGCCGCCTGTTCGAGCGGCTCGGGCGCGACGCGGCCGACCGCCCGCTGCTCGACGCGCTGTTGAATCTCGCGCCAACGCTGATCCAGTGCGTGCCGGCGGTGATGGAGCGCTGGCAGGGCCGGTCCGGCGGCGCGCGCCCCGGCCTGATGGCCGGCGGCGGCATGGCCGACTCCTGCTACATGTGGCGCCGCGGCGGCGCGCTGCACGCGCGGATCGAGGGCGAGCTCGAGCGGCTGCATGCGGCCTCCGACCCCGCGCCCGACCCGCGCTAGGCCCACGGAGCGCGCTCGCGCCGGCCGCCGTCAGACGTGATTGCGCAGCATCAGCTCCTTCGGGTGCGGCGCGAGGTAGTGCTGGCCCTGGAGGTAGGCGACCTCGAAGCGGTCGACGTGGTGGCGCAGCAGCGTCAGCGGCACGACGAGCGGCACGAGTGCGGCGCGGTAGTCCTCGATCAGCGCGAGCAGCTCGTGGCGCTCGCGCGCGTCGAGCCGCTCGCGGAAGTAGCCCGACATGTGCTGCATCACGTTCACGTGGCGGCTGCGCGTGGCCTTGCGCTCCAGCGCGCCCATGAAGGCCTCCTCGTAGCGCTCGCGCAGCGCGTCGCGCGGCACCCGCTTCGCTTCGCCGACGAGCCGGCCGAGCTCGGCGTAGGCCTTCGGCGCGTGCGCCATCAGCTGGAGCTTGTGCGCGGTGTGGAATGCGACGAGCGCGCCGACGCTCCAGCGCGCGGCGAAGAGGTCGCGCAGCCGCCGCCACGCGAACACGCGCTCGATCCAGTTCTCGCGCAGCACCGGGTCGTTCAGGCGCCCCTCCTCCTCGACCGGCAGGTGCGGCAGCGCGGCGACGAGCGCGTCGGCGAACAGGCCCCGCCCGCTGCGCTCGGGCGTCCCCCTCCCCGGCCCCGGGTAGACGCGCACGCGCTCGAGGCCGCAGCTCGGCGAGTCGCGCTTGAGGACGTAGCCCGAGAGGTCGAGGCGGCGCAGCGCGCGCGAGCGGCGCGCGGCGTAGCGGCGCATCCGCGCGGCCCAGTCGCGGCCGCTCTTCGCGCCGACCATGCGCAGCGCGCCGCCGTCGCCGCGCTCGAGGCGGACCG
>CAZQYK010000206.1:0-2803 GCA_964597285.1 uncultured Spirochaetales bacterium | reverse complement strand
GCGGCCGTCGCAGCGCGGCGCGCGCGCGCTCGCCGCGGCGACCGGCGCGCTCGCGCTCGCGCTCGCCGCCGCCGACGCCGCACAGCGCGACGTCGACCGCGACGCGGCGCCGCGCGTCGCGCGCGCGATCGGCGCGCGGCCCGGCGCGCGCTGGCTCGTCGGTCACTGGGGCTTCCAGTACTACCTCGAGCGCGAGGGCTTCCGCGCACTTCCGCCGCCGCAGCACGCGCCGCGCGCGCGCGGCACGCCGCTCGCGGCCGGCGACTGGGTCGCGACCGCGCGCAACGTCAGCGCGCTCGACGTGAGCCGGAGCCTCGCCGGCGTCGACTTCGACGCGGTCGCGCGCTGGACCCGCGACGGCGCGCTGCCGCTGCGCGTCGCGAACGCCGACGCCGGCGCG
This sequence comes from uncultured Spirochaetales bacterium, assembly GCA_964597285.1. Classification (GTDB taxonomy): domain Bacteria; phylum Myxococcota_A; class UBA9160; order UBA9160; family SMWR01; genus JAHEJV01. The sequence continues at coordinate 2,403 of CAZQYK010000206.1, read as the reverse complement.
GGCTTCTACTCGCACCGCACGGGCTACGTGCCGTTCGCGTTCGGTACGGACCCGCTCGACACGCTGCGCCTGCTGCGCGTCACGCGGGTGCGTCGCTGAACCCCCACAGCCCGTCCGCGTGCCGCCGCCGGCCGGGAGCGGCTCCGGACGGCCCGGAAAGGCTCTGCCGTTCACTGGAAATTCCGGGTCCGCAGGTCTAGCTTCCCGCCGCCTCCGCCGACCCCTCGGGACCGATCCACCCGTCCACCCCAGCCAGCGGCGTCCGCTCGCGACGATGCGGACCCCCACCTCTCCGGAGACCCGACACCCATGCTCCAGATCGTCCTCTCGCTCGTCGCCGGGCTGGCCGCGATCGCGGTCGGCGTCCAGCTCTACCTGCGCGTCAACCGGGCGCCGACGAGCACCGAGCGCGCCAACGACATCGCCGCGGCGATCCGCTCCGGCGCGGAGGCCTTCCTGAGCCGGCAGTACCGGACGGTCGCGATCGTCGGCGTGCCGATCCTGCTGCTGATCCTGATCTTCCTCGGCCGCTGGTACGCGATCGGCTTCCTCGTCGGCGCGCTCGCGAGCGCGGCGGCGGGCTTCGTCGGCATGAACGTCTCGGTGCGCGCGAACGTGCGCGTGGCCGAGGCGGCGAAGTCGGGCTTCGGCCGCTCCTTCGAGCTCGCGTTCCAGGGCGGCGCGGTGACCGGGCTGATGGTCGTCGGCGCCGGCCTGCTGTCGCTCGCGCTGCTCGTGCTGTCGATGCACTGGGCCGGCTACACGAAGCCCGACGCGCTGATCGGCCTCGCGTTCGGCGGCTCGCTGATCTCGGTGTTCGCGCGCCTCGGCGGCGGCATCTTCACGAAGGGCGCCGACGTCGGCGCCGATCTCGTCGGCAAGGTCGAGGCGAACATCCCCGAGGACGACCCGCGCAACCCCGCGGTGATCGCCGACAACGTCGGCGACAACGTCGGCGACTGCGCCGGCATGGCGGCCGACCTGTTCGAGACCTACGGCGTCACGGCCGCGGCCGCGATGCTGATCGCCCACATCCTCTTCCAGGGCAGCGAGACGATGTTCCTGTATCCGCTGCTCGTCGGCGTCGCCGGCATCGGCGGCACGCTCGTCTCCCTCGGCTTCGTGACGATCGACGAGCCGGCCCCCGGCCAGCAGCCGGCGGTGATGGGCGCGATGTACAAGGGCCTCGCGATCGCGACCGCGGTGATGGTCCTCCTGACCGGGATCTTCAACCTCTTCGTCGACTTCGCGAGCGTCGACGCGGCCGGCAACGCGGTGAGCGGCTTCCGGCTGCTGCTGTGCGCGCTGCTCGGCGGCGTCGTGACCGGCGCGATGATGTGGATCACCGACGTCTACACCGGCGACGGCTCGCGCTTCGTCGAGCGCATCGCGCGCGCGAGCGAGGGCGGCCACGGCACGAACGTGATCAGCGGCCTCGCGGTCGGCATGCAGGCGACCGTCGTGCCGGTGATCGTGATCGTGCTCGCGATCCTGTTCACCTACGGGCTCGCGGGCCTGTTCGGCGTCGGCATTGCCGCGATGGCGATGCTGTCGCTGGCCGGCATCGTCGTGTCGATCGACGCCTACGGCCCGATCACCGACAACGCCGGCGGCATCGCCGAGATGGCCGAGCTCGGCGACGAGGTGCGCAACGTCACCGACCCGCTCGACGCCTTCGGCAACACGACGAAGGCCGTGACGAAGGGCTACGCGATCGCGTCGGCCGGCCTCGCGGCGGTCGTGCTCTTCGCGACCTACATCGAGGACCTGCGCCGGCTCGCCGGCATCGAGGTGAGCTTCGACCTGTCGAACACCTACGTGCTCGCGGGGCTGTTCATCGGCGCGATGATCCCGTTCGTGTTCGCGTCGTTCGCGATGAACGCGGTCAGCGAGGCCGGCACGAGCGTGGTCGAGGAGGTGCGGCGCCAGTTCCGCGAGATCCCCGGCATCATGGAGGGCACCGCGAAGCCCGACTACCGCACCTGCGTCGACATCGTCACGCAGGCCGCGCTGCGGCTGATGATCGCGCCGGCGCTGATCCCGGCCGTGATCCCGATCGTCGTCGGCATCGGCTTCGGCTCGCACGGGCCACAGGCGCTCGGCGGTCTGCTGATCGGCTCGATCGTCTCGGGCGTCTGCGTCGCGCTGTCGATGACGACCGGCGGCGCCGCGTGGGACAACGCGAAGAAGTACATCGAGGCGGGCCACTACGGCGGCAAGGGCTCCGACGCCCACAAGGCCGCCGTCACCGGCGACACGGTCGGCGACCCGTACAAGGACACCGCCGGCCCGGCGATCAACCCGATGCTCAAGCTCGTGAACGTGGTGGCGCTGCTCGTCATCCCGTTCCTGAGCTGACCGGCGCCTCGCGGCGGTGGCGGCGTCGCGGGCGCGGGTTCGCGT
>CAZQYK010000205.1:0-5003 GCA_964597285.1 uncultured Spirochaetales bacterium | reverse complement strand
TCGCCGCCGGCGCCGCCGCGGCGCAGGACGCCGATCTCCACCGCCTGCGCTGGTACGTCCACGTCGACATGGTGACCGGGAGCGAGCCGCTCTCGTTCTGGCAGGCGCTGATCGGGGAGGGCAGCGCCGGCAGCGAGACGTTGATCAAGGGCAACCAGGGCTCGCAGGGCGATCCCGACGCGGCCTGCTGCACCGAGCTCGTCGCCGAGAGCGTCGGCACCTTCGGCACGAGCGGCGACGGGCTCGACACGCCGATGTCGTCGCAGTTCTCCGCGATGCGCGCTGCGATCGTCGGCGGCGATCCGGGCGGATCGGTCGTGTTCGTCGTGCGCGACATCGCGCTGTGCGGCAGCTCGGGCAGCGCGATCGGCTGCGCGACGACGCCGGCCTGCGACGCGAACGCGAACGACGACCCGGATCTCCAGATGATGGTCAGCGTCGAGGCGATGCAGGACGACGACGCGAACTTCGTTCCCGAGGGCGTCGGCAACCTCGCGCAGACCCTCGCGCACGAGCGCGGCCACAACGCCTGCCTGCTGCACGTCAGCGGCAATCCGTGTCAGCTGATGCGGCCCTCGGGTCTCGGCGGCTGCCTGTCGGCCGGCGAGTGCACCGAGTACCGCGAGGCGCGAACGACCTCCGTCGTCGGCGACCCGTGCGCGTGCCACGTCGGCGGCGGCTACGAGGCCGACGGCAGCGCGTGCGTCGAGGGCGCGACGTCGGGCCTCTGCTCGGGCGGCGTCTGCGCGGCGAGCTCGGGCTTCGGCAGCGTCGAGCTGCTCGCCGCGGCGGCGCCCGAGGCCGTCGAGATCTCGGCTCCGCTCGACGAGGTCACCGACGACCTGCTGCGCGTCAGCGACCTGCCCGGCGGCTGGGCCGAGGGCGCGAGCTTCTCCGACGACGTGCAGGGCCTCGCGTACGACCGCGACCGCGGCGTCCTATGGGGCGTGCTCGACAACGGCGACGACGACCAGATCGTCGCGATCGACCCGGCGAGCGGCGCGGTCACGAGCACCCTCGTGACGCTGACCGGCCATCCGAACGTCATCGCGCTCGCGTTTAACCCGGGGCCGACCTCGGCCGGCGACGACGACCACCTGCTCGCGAACTCGGCCGACGCCGAGGTCGACTGCGACCTCGAGCTGGCGCCGCCCGAGTTCTGCTCCGGCACGCTGATCGAGATCGACCCGGCGACGGCGGCGGTCGACGTCGTCGGCGCGATGAACTTCTCCTTCGTCGGCGGCCTGCGCGGCATGGCCTGGGACGGCACGAACGGAATCCTCTACGGCACCGCGTTCGCCGGCGGGAGCCTGTGGCGCTTCACGGACCTGTCGTGCAGCGCGAGCGCGTGCAGCTGCCCGTCGAGCTTCTGCACGCTCGCCGAAGAGACCGGCGTCGACCTTCCGCGCGTCGTGTCCGGACTCGCGTACTCGCCCGACACGAACCGGCTCTACGTCGTCGGCACCCAGTCGGGGCCGCAGCTGCTCCACCAGTCGATCGACGCCGACACCTTCGAGGTGACGACGCCGATCGGCGTCGACGGCCACACGCCCGGCGGCCTCGCGCCGCTGCCGCTGCCCGAGCCGTCCGGAGTCGCCGCGATCGCGGCGGGCGCGACGGCGCTCGCGGCGCTCGCGCGCGCCGCGCGGCGGCGTCACAGGCAGGCGTAGAGCGCGTCGAGCAGTCGCTGCGTGCGCGGCGTGTGCCAGCGCTCGCCTGGACGGTTGATCAGGTAGCCGAGGGCGACGCCGGCGTCGGGGTCGGCGAAGCCGAGCGATCCGCCGTAGCCGAAGTGCCCGAACGCGCTCGGGCTCGGCCCGATCGGGCGCGCGGGCTGCGCGAGCTGGAAGCCGAGCCCGAAGCGCGTCGGGCGGCCGAGCACGCGGTCGTCGCCGTCGGAGTGCGGCGTCTGCGCCTCGGCGCGCAGCGCCGCGCCCGCCCAGCCCGAGCCGCCGGGGCCGCCGCGCAGGAACGCCGCGTAGAGCGCGGCGACACCGCGCGCGGTGGCGTGTCCGTTCGTCGACGGCACCGCCGCGTTCCGCCACCGCGCGGTGTTGACGACGCCGGCGCCCGAGAGGCCGCTCGGGTTGAAGTACGCGTGCCAGACCATGTGGTCGCGCTCGGCGTCGCCGGTCGGCGGGAACGCCGCCGCCCACTGCGCCTCGCCGCGCAGCACCGGGATGCGCGTGACGATCTCGGCGACGCGGCCGTGCGCGGCGGTCGGGACGCCCCAGTGGAACTCGGCCCCGGCCGGACCCGCGAGGACCCGCTGCAGCGCGTCGTCCACCGCGAGGCCGCTCGCGCGCCGCACCAGCTCGCCGACGAGGAAGCCGTGCGTGTTGACGTGGTAGCCGTGCGCCGCGTCGGGCTCCCAGTAGGGCGCCTGGCCGGCGAGCGCGCCGGACATGCGCTCCCAGTCGTAGAGCGCCGTGTCCGGCAGCCGTTCGCGCACGGCGGGCAGGCCGGCGCGGTGGGCGAGCAGTGCGCGCAGCGTCGTCCGTTCCTTCCCGGCGGCGCCGAACGCCGGCCAGCGGCGCGCGACCGGCTCGTCGAGCGCGAGATCCCCGCGCTCGACGAGCGCCAGCACGAGCATCGCCATCACGCCCTTGCCGACCGAGTACGCGTTGACGAGCGTGTCGCGCCGCCAAGGCCGCGTGCGAGCGGCGTCGCGGTGGCCGCCCCAGAGGTCGGCGACGCAGCGGTCGCCGACGTGCACGCACAGCGCCGCGCCGACCTCGTCGAGGTCGTCGAAGTTCGCGGCGAACGCGTCGCGCAGCGCGCCGAAGAGCGGGTCCCAGCGGCCCGATATCGGCGCCGCGGCGACCGCGCGTTCCGGCATCTCGGACGAGTCCACGCAGTCCTCCGCGTCCGCGCGCGCCGGCAGCGTAGCCTCGTGCCCCGCCCCGGCGTCGGCCGCGAGGTGCGCGTTTTCCGATCCCGCGCCGGCGTGCCACACTTCTCCGATGCGACGCCGAACCGCGCTCCCCCGCGGGGCTCGGCGGTGAGACGTCGAAGCTCCGGGCCGTTCCGTGCGTCGGAGCCGCTCGCGCCAGTCTCGCGCCTGGCGCCGTCGCCGCGAGGATCCGAGATGACCGAGAGCCGCCCGATCGCCGCCCGCTGGTCCCGTTGGCTCGTCTCCGCATCGATCGCGCTGCTCGCCGTCCCGGCCGCCGCGCTCCAGGCTCCGAGTGGGCTCGCCGCGCTCGAGAGCGAGGACGACGTCGAGGCGCTCGAGAAGATCGCCGAGCAGGACCCGGAGCTGCGCGAGTCGGTGCTGCGCGCGTCGCTCCACGTCGACGAGCTCGTCGAGCTGCAGCGCATCCAGGAGCAGTCGAGCTCGGCCTTCCAGGACCGCATCGCGCCGCTCGACCGCGAGACCCAGGAGCAGCTCTGGGATCTCGTGCGCGAGCCCGGGCTGCTCGAGCAGCTCGCGGCCGGCGGCCCGAAGAGCGAGGCGGAGCTCGACCAGATCGCGCGCCGCCAGCGCGCCGAGCTCGGCCCGGCGATCCGCTCGCTCGGCAGCGCGCACGGCGCGCTGCTCTCGGAGCTGCTCGCGATCCGCACCGATGCCGAGGACCGCTTCGCGCTGCTGATCGAGGATCTCCCCGAGGCCGATCAGCGCGCGTTCCGCGACCTCGTCGGCCATCCCGATCTGCTGTCGCTGCTCGCGGTGCGCGTGCGCGTTGCGGTGCACCTCGGTGAGAGCTTCCGCGACGATCCCGAGGGCACCCGGCGCCACCTCGCCGAGCTCGGCGCCGAGGTCACCGCGCGCAACGAGGCCGCGCAGCGCGACTACGTCGACGCGCTCGCGAAGGACCCCGAGGCGGCCGCCGAGCTCGAGGAGTCGGCGCGCGCGTACGCCGACGAGTACGGCTACGACTACGAGGAGCTGACCGAGCCCGAGGTGCGCACGACGGTGCACGTCCACGTGCACCCGTATCCGTACTGGTTCGGCTACCCGGTTTGGTACTCCGACCTCTACCTGTATCCGTACGGCTACTGGTACCCGTACCCGGTGCACCTCGGCTACTACCGCGACCACGGCCACTTCGTGCACTTCGGCTTCCCGTCGCTGCCCTTCGTGCACTGGTTCTTCTGGGGCCACCGGCACCACCATCACCATCACGCGCACCTGATCCACCGCTTCGAGTCCTTCCACAGCCACCACCCCCACGCGCGCCATCACTTCGCGGGCGCGGTGCGGCGCTGGGCGCGGTGGCGCGACCATCCCCACTACCGCGAGGCGAGCTTCACGCGGCGCGGCGAGCGCGCCGAGCGCTGGGGCGACTGGCGCGAGCGGCGCCATCGCGGCGACCGCGACGGCTTCGATCGGCGCGGCGACCGGCGAGGCGACCGCGACGGCTTCGATCGGCGCGGCGACGGGCGGGGCGACCGCGACGGGTGGCGCCGGCGCGGCGACCGCGATCGCAGCGGTGGCGCGCTCTTCGACCGCCGCGCGGTCCGCGACCGCGACGGCGAGCGCGACGGCTTCCGCCGCCGCGCGCCTCGCGGCGACCGCGATCCGGAGATCGGTCGCCGCGGCGGTCGGGCCGCGCCGCCGGCCGCGCGCGACGGTGGAGCCCCGCGAGGCCGCCGGGACGTCGCCGCACGCGGGGATCGAGGCCGTCGGGACGTCGACGCACGCGGGGATCGAGGCCGTCGGGACGTCGACGCACGCGGGGATCGAGGAGCGCGAGCCCGACCCGACCGCGAACGCGCGATGCGCCCCGAGCGCGGCCCGCGCGCCGAGCCGCGGATCCGTCCGGAGCGCGAGGCACGCCGCGATCGCAGCGCGCGGCCCGAGATCGTGCGCCCGCCGCGCGAGCGGTCGGAGCGCGGCATGCGCCCGCGCGGCGAGCGCCCGGAGCGCAGCGCGCGTCCGCCGCGCGAGGCTCGTCCGGAGCGCAGCGCGCGTCCGCCGCGCGAGGCTCGTCCGGAGCGCAGCGCGCGTCCGCCGCGCGAGGCTCGCCCGGAGCGCAGCGCGCGTCCGCCGCGCGAGGCGC
>CAZQYK010000204.1:0-3989 GCA_964597285.1 uncultured Spirochaetales bacterium | reverse complement strand
GCACGAGCCCGACCTCGTTCTGCTCGACGAGCCCTTCACCGGGCTCGACCGCGGCGCCGCCGAGCGGCTCGCCGAGCGGCTGCGCGGCCTGCGCGACGCCGGCCACACCGCGGTGATGGCGACCCACGGCCTCGACGCGGTGCGCGCGCTCGCCGACGCAGCGCTCGTGCTCGACGCGGGCCGCGCGCTGTGGTCGGGCCCGGTCGCCGGCGACGCCGCGCCGCTCGAGCGGGCCCTCGAGCAGGCGCTGGCCCGGGGCGAGCGCGCCGCGTGAACGTCCTCGTGGCGATCCCCTGGAAGGACCTCGTCGCCAGGCGGCGCCACCGCGGGAGGAGCGCGTGAACGTTCTCCTCGCGATTTTGTGGAAGGACCTCGTCACCGAGTGGCGCAGCCGCGACCGGGCGGTCGCGATGGGCCTGTTCGCGATGCTCGTCGTCGTCGTGTTCCAGTTCGCGCGGCCCGGCGGCACGGCCGGGCCGCGCGCGCGCGAGCTGGCGCCGGCGCTGCTGTGGGTGACCTACGTGTTCGCGGCGCTGCTCGGGCTCGGGCGCGCGTTCGCGCAGGAGCTCGAGAACGAGGCGCTGACGGCGCTCGCCCTCGTGCCGGCCGACCGCGGCTGGGTCTTCCTCGGCAAGGCCGCCGCGAGCTTCGTGATCCTCGCGTTCGTCCAGGCCGCCGTCGCGGTCGTGTTCGCGCTCTTCTTCGGCCTCGACTGGCGCCCGATCGCCGCGCCGCTGGCCGGCGTCGTCGCGCTCGGCTCGATCGGGCTGTGCGCGGCCGGGACGCTCTTCGGTGCCGTCGCGGTGCGCACGCGCTTCCGCGAGGTGATGCTGCCGCTGCTGCTGCTGCCGCTGCTCGTGCCGGTGATCTTCGGCGCCGCGCGCGCGACGAGCGGGCTGCTCGCCGTCGGCGAGGCGCCGGCGGCGTCGCTGCAGCTGCTGGCCGTCGTCGACGCGGTCTACCTGATCGGCGCGTTCGTCGGCTTCGAGTACGTGCTCGACGAGTGAGGGGGGCTCCCCCGGGTCGGGCCGTCGCGGCGGGCTCGCGGACCCGCGGTCAGCGTCCGGAGCGGGGGCGGAAATCCCCTTCGTGGCGCGGACTTCGAGCGGCGGCGTCGCCGCCGCAAGATGCCGGTTGACAACCCCGTGGCCGCGGAAGTATTAAGCCCGAGAGCCCAGCGTCGGCTCGAACCACGGCCACAGACCCAACCGGAGGCGAACGCAACCCCACCCCCCTGAGGGGAAGCGTGTGCGCGCGACTGCGACGGATTCTTCGGGCCCGGCCCGGCCGGGCGGCAACCTGCGGTAGAAGCCTTCCCACAAGCGTTCGACGGCGTCCACCCCAGCTCTCTCGGCTCGGCTCTTCGCAAGCACGCAACTTCCCGGCAGGCCCACGACCGAAGGGGTGGCGTCGCCTCGCGTCGGGTCGTTGCCGGGATTCGGGTCGCACCTTGGGCACAGGGCTTGCGAACCCCGCCCCAGGAGCCCGGGTCGGGGCTCGCGGAGGCGCCGGCGGCGCGACGACAGCAAGGGCTCGGAGGCGACCCGGGTCAGAGGATGGCGAGCATGAAGCGTGGCGTCGGGTACTGCGAGAACACGGACTGCGAGGACTACGCCAAGGGCGTGTTCCTGCTCAACCACGGGGACACCTTCTACTGCCCGCGCTGTCGTCAGCTCGGCAAGGTCGAGAAGGAACGCGGCTTCTACACCGGCAACACCGACATCTTCAAGGAGGTGCGGGTCGAGTACAATTTCGACCCGATCAACAGCGTGTACCGGGAGATCGCGATCGTCCGCGACGAGAGCCTCTGGGGCCGCAACAACGTCTACACGCTGCAATCCCCCCTGATCAAGACCGAGAAGCGAGCGCTCAAAGTGGCCGAAGCGATCCTCGCGAACCTGAACCGCTACCGCGGTCTGCTCAACGGCGACGACATCCCGCGCACCACCGAGATCATCCTCTCCTTCGACGAGCCCTTCGAGGAGTTCTCCCGCAAGCTCGAGCAGCTCTCGCGCGAGTGGGAGGCCAGCGGGCTGCGCGAAGGTCATCGCTGATCCCAGACCCTGGACCTCACCAACGCCTCGCTCGCCCTGCTGCTCGCAGCATGCGCGGGCTGGTGGGTCCTGACCTCCCCGCACCGGCTCGCGGCGCCGTCGGGCTGGAGCGACGCGGCCCGCGCGCTGCTGCTGCTGCCGGCGCTGCTCGCGCACGTCGACGCGTTCTCGGTCGAGCGCGGCGGCGCGCTGCGCCTGACGCTGCCGGGCCCGCACGTGCACGAGGTGCTCCACTACTTCGTCGGCACGCGCTACTTCCCGGAGCTCGGCTACGCCGGGCTCTACGACGCGGTCGCGGTGGCCGACCTCGAGGACGCGGCCACCGCAGTGCGCGCCAATGCGCCGATGCGCGACCTCGCGAGCAACCGCACCGAGAACCGCCGCGAGCGGGCGCGCCGCGCGCAGGACGAGGTGCGCGCGGCCTTCGCGCCCGCGCGCTGGGAGGCCTTCAAGCGCGACGTCGCCGAGCTGCGGCGCGCGAGCACGCCCGACGTCTGGCAGACCGCGACCCTCGACCACGGCTACAACGGCACGCCGCTCGTGACGGCGCTGCTCGGCGGCGTCGCGCACCTGCCCGGGCTCACGGCCGGCGCGCTGCTGCGGGCGGTCGTCTGGCTCGACCCGCTGCTCGTCGCGGGGCTCGGCGCGCTGGTCTGGCGCCTCGCCGGCGCGACGAGCGCGCTCGCGTTCCTCTTCTTCACGCTCGCGAACCCGCTGAACGACCACGCCTTCGTCGGCGCGAGCTACCTGCGCTACGGCTACTTCCTCGCGCTCGCCGGCGCGGCGCTCGCGCTGCGCCGCGGCGCGTTCGCCGCGTCGGGCGCGCTGCTCGCGCTGTCGGGCTGGCTGCGCCTGTTCCCGCTCGCGCTCTGGGCGGCGCTCGCCGCGCGCGACGCCCTGTCGCGCCGCTGGCGCGAGCGGCTGCGCGAGGGCCGGCGCCTGCACGCGGCCTTCGCGATCACGACGCTCGCGATCGCTGCGCTCACCGCCGCGCTGCCGACGCCCGACGGGCGCAACGCGTGGGTCGCGTTCGCCGAGAAGATCCGGCTCCACGCCGGCACCTCGGGCATCAACCAGGCCTGGCTCGGAACGCCGATCACCTACGCCGCCGAGGTCGAGCGGCTCCAGGTGCGCGGCGACGAGTCGTGGGCCGCCGAGAGCGCGCGCGTGCGCCGCGAGCGCGCGCCGTGGATCCTCGGCGCGGCGCTCGCCGGACTCGCGTTCGCGCTCGCGACGCTCGCGCGCGTCGGGCGCGCCGCGGCGCTCGTGCCGGGACTGCTCGCGGTCTTCTGCGCATTCCCGATGACGCACTACTACTGGTCGGTGCTCGCGGCGATCCCGCTCGCGCTGCCGCGCGACGCGCGCCTCCAGCGCGGCCTGCTCGCGCTCTTCGCCGCGCTCGCGCTCACCGCGGCGCCCGGCGTCCTCGAGGAGCGCCGCGACCTCCAGTTCGCGTTGTGGAGCGCCGAGCTCGGCGCGTTCCTCGTCTGGGCGTGCGCCGCGCTGTGGCGGCGGCCGGAGGACGGCGACTAGCGCTCCCGCCAGCGTACGACGAGGTCGATGCACAGGCCGGCGAGCACGTGGCGCCAGCCCTGGTGCTCGTCGACGGCGACCGGCGCGGCGCGGCGCGCGAGCGCGTCGGCGAGCGGGCCGCGGTGCCACGGGAAGAGCGTCGCCGGGAGCTCGGTCGGCTCGACCCAGGCGAGAAGCGGCGTCTCCGGGCTCGCTCGCAGCGCGCCGCCGGCCGCGCGGCAGCGCCAGACGCGCGCCACGTGGGGCCGGAAGCCGCTGCGGCGGTAGTCGCCGACGCGGCGCTCCACCTCGACCTCGAGGCCGGTCTCCTCGCGCACCTCGCGGCGCAGCGCCGCGGCGTCGTCCTCGCCGGCTTTCGGCGCGCCGCCCGGCAGCTCCCAGCCGCGCAGATCGCCGCGCAGC
>CAZQYK010000203.1:0-5295 GCA_964597285.1 uncultured Spirochaetales bacterium | reverse complement strand
CGAGCGCGCGCCGCACGCGCCGGCCATAGCCCGGGAGGATCTCGTCGCCCGCTTCGAGGAGGCGCAGCTCCGGCGCGCGGCCGGCGGCCCGCAGCCGCGCGTCGAGCGTGAACGCGAGCTCGACGCCGGCCGCCCCGCCGCCGACGATCGCGAGCCGCGGCCGATCGGGCAGCGCCGCGACGCGGGCGTCGAGCGCGGCGACGAAGCGCGCGATCGGGCGCGTCGCGAGCGCGTGCTCGCGGACGCCCGGGAGGTCGAGGCCGCGCACCGTCGCGCCGACGTCGAGGCTCGCGACGTCGTAGGCGATCGGCGGACGGCCCTCGAGCTCGATGCGGCGCGCGGCCGGGTCGACCGCGAGCGCCGGCGCAAGGATCACCCGCGCGCCGGCGCGGCGCGCCAGCGGCACGACGTCGATCGCGAGCTCGTGCGGCGCGTAGTCGCCGGCGACGCAGCCCGGCACCATGCCCGAGTACACCGCCTCGGGTCGGTCGACGACGAGCGTCAGGTGCGCGCCGGCGACCGGCGCCATCATCCAGCGGCGCAGCAGCTGCACGTGGGCGTGTCCGCCCCCGACGAGCACGAGCTCCGCGGTCGCGGCAGTCGCGGCCTGCATCGGTCCGACGGTAATGCGGCCCCGCGCCGCGTCCAAGCGCGGCCGGCCGGGCGGTGCCTCGCCACCCGCGGCCGCGCGAGCGGGTAGAATGCGCGCCGGAGGCGAACGAAGTCCAATGAGCGAGCTCGAGGGCCTGTGGCGAGAGTTCGCGCGCCGGGTCGACGCGCTCGGCGAGCTCGCATTCGGCGACGGCACCCCGGACTCCGCCGGCCAGCGCGCCGCGGGCCTGCGCTACCTGACGCGCTTCGTCGCCGCCGGGCTCCGGCTCTGCGTCGAGCACGACGACGCCGACCACCCGGTCTTCGCGCGGATGATCGAGAACTCGCTGAGCTGGGGCCTCGACAATCCCGACTGCAACTACTCGTGGGCGCGCGTGCGCGGCGACGCGCGCTACCGCATCGAGGGCTGGCGCGGCAGCGCGCGGCAGCTCGAGCTCCAGGTCAACACCGGCCACTTCGCCGATGGCCAGATGCCGGCCTTCAGCGGCGGCGAGGGCGGCTGGCGCACCGTGTCCTTCCTCGCCGGCGACGCGCTCGACTGCGACGCCGACGGGCGCTTCGAGATCGCGCTCTCGCGCGACGAACGGCCCGGCAACTGGCTGCGCCTCGACGACGACGCGAGCTTCGTGCTCGTGCGCCAGTACTTCGACGACTGGGAGAGCGAGCGGCCCGGCGTGTTCACGATCGCGCGCTCGGACGCGCCGCTGCCGCCGGCGCCGCTGACGCCGGAGCGGCTGCGCGCGCGCCTCGACCGTCTCTTCGAGTGGCTCGACACCGGCGCGCGCTGCTGGGACAAGGTGAGTCGCCTGCTGCTCTCGCTGCCGGCGAACCGGATGCTGATGTTCGACGTCTCCGAGGACACCGACCGGCCGGGGCTGCACGGGCAGACCTACGGGATGGGCCCGTTCGCGTGCGCGCCCGACGAGGCGGTGATCGTCGAGTTCCCGGTGCCGCGCTGCCGGATGTGGAGCGTCGCGCTGACGAACTTCTGGTGGGAGTCGCTCGACTTCGGCACGCGCCAGACCTCGCTGAACGGCCACTGGGCGCGCCTCGACGCCGACGGCGCGTTCCGCGGCGTGATCGCGCACGCCGATCCCGGCGTCCCGAACTGGCTCGACGCCGAGGGCTGCGAGCGCGGCACGCTCGCGATCCGCTTCCTCTTCGCCGAGCGCACGCCGAAGCCGGAGCTGCGCGTCGTGCCGCTCGCGGCGGTTCGCGACGCGCTTCCGGCCGGCACGCCTCGGGTCTCGCCGGCCGAGCGCGCCGCGGTGCTCGAACGGCGCTCACGCGCGCTGCAGCGCCGCTATGCGTACTGAAGGAGGGCCCTGGTGATCCGAACGCTCGACGGATGGGGCTGGGTGTTCGCGGTCGGCGGCGCGGTCTCGCTCGCGAACGCGCTGTGGATGCTCGCGGGCCCGCTGCACTGGTATCACGAGCTGCCGGCCGCGGTGCCCGACACGGGCCCGTTCAACCCGCACTTCGTCCGCGACGTCGGCTGCGCGTTCGCCGCGGTCGGCGTCGCGCTGCTGTGGGCCGCGCGCGCGCCGCGCTGGCGCCCGCCGCTCGCGGTCGTGTCGGCGATCTTCCTCGCCGGCCACGCGCTCGTCCACGTCTACGACACGCTGCGCGGCGCGCTCGACGCGCACCACTGGTGGCTCGACCTGCCCGGCGTCTACCTCCCCGCCGCCGCGATCGCCTGGGCCGCCGCCGCCGTCACGAGGGCCGAATCCGCCGACCGCGCCGAAGACGAGGCGGCGGCGTGGCGGGCGTGACGAAGCCCGCCTCGCGAGGAGCCGGCTACTCCGGAGCCGCGCCGAACTGGGCGAAGGCCTCGGCGCCGGTCAGGTTTCTGGTCTCGTTGGCGAAGGCGTAGAACCCCGGCTTCTCGTCCACGAAGATCTGCTGACGGAAATGCCATTGGCCGGCGTCGTCCAGCAGGCCTACTGGCAGCGCGTAGTATTCCTGTTCCTTCAACCGGTAGAACAAGTGGGTGCCGCACTGCCTGCAAAAGCCGCGCTGCGCCCATTCCGAGGAATCGAAAACGGAGACGTTCTCCGTGCCTTCGAAGGCGACCGCGTCGCCGCATTCCACCGCCAACAACGGCCCGCCGGTCCATTTGCGGCACATGCCGCAATGACAGGCATCGACGTTCCGGTTGGCGCTGGTCACGGTGACACGCACCGCACCGCAGAGGCAGGCCCCCGATAGCTGGGATTCGTTCATTGCATCCGCTCCTTTCTTCGACGCCTTCGATGACCCGTTCAACGCCCCGTCCCGCCCAGCAGCTCGCGCAGGCGCTCGATCGCGCTCGCGTCGCCGACGGTGAGCAGGCGGTCGCCGGCGCGGACGGCGAAGTCGGCGGAGGGGCTCGGCTGGGTTTGGCCGGCGCGCTCGACGGCGACGACGCCGGCGCCGGTGCGCTGGCGCACCGCGAGGTCGCCGAGCGTCGCCTCGCCGGGAAAGTCGTCGGACACCTCGACCCACTGCGCCGCGACGCCCTCGAGCAGGTCGGCGAGCCACGGGTCGAGGATCGTCTCCGGCGTGCGCAGGAACACGTAGCCCTCTTCGCGCAGCTCGGCGGCGAAGCGCACGATCGCCTCGGACGGCACGCCGAACTGGCGCAGGATCTCGGCGACGAGCTCGAGCGTCGACTCGAGCTCCTCGACGACGACGTTCGTCGCGCCGGCCTGCGCGAGCGGGTCGACGTCGAGCACGTAGTGCGTGCGTACGATCACCGGCACGCGCGGCGCCATCTCGTGCACCATCGACACCACCTCGCGCGTCGCGATCGGGTCGTTGATCGCGACGACGACCATCCGCGCGCGCTCGACGCCGATCTTCTGGAGGATCGAGCGCCGCGCGGCGTCGCCGTAGACGACCGGCTCGCCGCGCGCCTGCGCCTCGCGCACCGAGCCGGCGTTCGCGTCGACCGCCGCGTACGGGATCTCGCGCGAGCGCAGCACGCGCGCGACGTTCTGGCACGCGAGCCCGAAGCCGACGAGCGCCACGTGGTCGGACGGCGTGGCGTCGCGCTCGGCGGGAAGCCGCCGGGCCCCCTCGGCGCTCGACGCGAGGCGGGTCGCGATCCGCGGGGCGGCGGCCACGAGGAAGGGCGTCGCGACCAGCGTCGCGATCGAGCCGGCGACGAAGACCTGCTGGAGGTCGGCGTCGAGCAGGCCCGCGGCGGCTGCGGCGCCGGCGAGCACGAACGAGAACTCGCCGGTCTGGGCCAGCGACAGGCCGGTCAGGATCCCGACGCGCAGGCCCATCCGCAGCGCTCCGGCGACGATCACCGCGACGAGCGCGGACTTGAGCGCGACGACGCCGGCGGCGTAGCCGACCACCGCCGGCCACTGCCCGAACGCGGCGACCGGGTCGAAGAGCATGCCGACCGCGGTGAAGAAGGTGCCGAGCAGCACCCCGCGCAGCGGCACGACCTCGGCGAAGAGCTGGTGCGAGTACGGAGACGCCGACAGCGCGAGGCCGCCGATGAACGCGCCGACCGACAGCGTCAGGCCGATCGCGTCGGCCGCGACCGCCGAGCCCATCACCGCAAGGAAGGCCACCATCGTGAACATCTCGCGCGAGCGCAGCCGCGCGACGCGCTCGAAGAGCGCCGGCAGCACGAAGCGGGCGACGCCGCCGAAGACGACCAGCGCTGCGAGCGAGAGCGCGATCGCGACGACGACGTCGGCCGCGCGCGCATCGGCGCCGGCGGCGAGGATCGGCACCGCGAGCAGGAAGGGCACGACGCAGAGGTCCTGGAAGAGCAGGATCCCGACCGCGAGCTGGCCGTGCGGCGCCTCGATCTCGCCCCCCTGCGACAGCAGGCGCATCACGAGCGCGGTGCTCGACATCGCGACGAGCGCGCCGAGCAGCGCCGCCGAGCGCGCGTCGAGCCCGAGCGCGAGGCCGATCGCCGCGACCGCGCCGAGGGTGCCGACGACCTGGAGGCCGCCGGCCGTCAGCGCCGGGCGCCACAGCCGGCGCAGGCGCTCGATCGGCAGCTCGAGGCCGATCTCGAAGAGCAGGAAGACCACGCCGAGCTCGGCGAGCTGCTGCACGCGCTCGACGTCGTCGATCCAGCCGAGCCCGCCGGGCCCGACGATCGCGCCGACGACGAGGAAGCCGGCGATCGACGGCAGCCGCAGGCGCTCGAAGACGACGACGCTCGCCGCCGCGACGGCGAGCAGCAGCAAGAGCTCGCGGAGGAAGCCGGTCTCCAAGCCCGTAGAATGGCCCTCCGCGCGCTTCGCGCGCCACGTTTCCTTTGCGGACGCCGCGTTGGGGCCGTTTCTGCCGGTCCGACGCGCATCGCTCGGCCGCGGGCCTCAAGACGCCGGCGCCGGATTCCGAATCCGGCTTCCGAGGAGGAATCCGGCATGCCCCGACCCCGCCTCTTCCACCCCCAGCGCGCCGCGGCGCTGCTCGCCTCGCTCGTCGGCCTGGCCGCGTGCGCGGCCGCGCCGCGCGTCGAGGTCGACCGCGTCGCCGGCGAGGACCTCTCGCGCTTCGAGACCTTCGCGTTCGTGCCCGACCTCGTCGCGAGCGACGCGGCCTTCGGACCGTCGGCGCGCGAGGCCGCGCGCGAGGCGCTCGTCGCCGAGCTGAGCGCGCGCGGCCTCGAGCCGGCCGACGACCCCGACGCGGCCGACCTGCGCGTCGGCGTCGGCGTGTTCGACG
>CAZQYK010000202.1:0-3677 GCA_964597285.1 uncultured Spirochaetales bacterium | reverse complement strand
CAGCGCGTCGGGCACCTCGCTCGCGCGCAGCGGGACGTGACCGACGACGGGCTCCCCCTCGCCCGGGCGCCCGTCCGCCTCGTTGACGACCACCTTTCGCGGCGGCCACGTCACCGCCCACCAGACGCCGGGCTCGAGAGGCACCTCGCCACACGGGTTCGTCGTCGCGCGATTGCGGTACGACTCGTCGGCGAAGCCGGGCTCGCTCTCGCATCGGCAGTTGAAGTGCACGGGTCCCGCGCCAAGCCGGTCGGAGCGAACGTCGTCGCTGCTCGCGAAGCCGCCGTACAACTCCGTGTAGTTGCGGCGCTTGGCCTCGGAGCGCGAGATCGCCTCGCGGACCGCTCGCGCGAGGTGCGGGTCCGGCGTCACAGCGGCCCCTCCCAGTCGTCGGGGAGCTCGACCGTGACGCTCCTGCCGGCGAGCGTCCTCCTGAGGAGGCGGCGCAGCGCGGCGTGCCGGCGCTCGATGCGCTCGACCTCGGTCGCGGCGCGATCGTTCGCCTCGTCGTCGCCGTAGTCCCCGACGATCATCCCGCGCATCTCGTGCTCGCGAGTCGCCTCCTCGAACTTGGCGAGCAGGGTGGTCAATTTCAGCGTTCGGCGTCTCATAGGGTGATCCTGTCTGCCACGGCATCCCGGATGAACTGGCGAACGTCCTCGGCCCTGGCGAAGTCGCGGCGCGACTGCGCGCCGCCGTGGTGGTACGGCCAGAAGACGCGGAAGGTCCGCGACTTGTGAAACCACGCGACCGACCACGACGACTCGCCCCACTCGATCACGACGTGCGGGACCCCGCTGGCTGACACGCGCACCCGCGCGTCGAGTCCGTCGCGTCGCCGCACGTCGGCGGCCAGCGCCTCCAGTCGCTCCAGCGCGTCGCTCCTCTTGACGGCGCTCACTCCGCGAGGCATCGCTCCCTCCTCTCCTCGGCCCACTCGCGGACCCGCGCCCGCAGCCGGCGTCGTCGCGCGGGGTCGTTCAACAGCCGGCTCGTCCCACTCGGGTGCGGGAGCACGAGGAACGGCCCGAGGTCCACGGCCACCCAGCCGACGTCGAGGGCGGTCCACGCGCTCCCCCACTCCGCGTCGCCCGGGAGGTCGAGCGCCCGGGCGACCCGGCGCCCGAGGAGCACGACCCCGTCGTGGACGTCGTGAGCGGCGATCCACAGCCGAAGCCAGTCCCCCGAGCGGCGCGCCGCCTCCCGGTCCCACTCCCCCCGGACCGCGGACGGCGGCAGGAGGTTCGCCGGGTGCAGGTCGTCGTCGGGGAGCCCGAGCAGCGACGTCAGCCGGGTCCGGGTCGCGGACCCCCGCGGCATCGCCGGCCCGGTCAGGATCGCCCCGACGCGGTCCCGCCGCCACGCCAGCTCCCACCGCGCGACCCGGGCGGGGTCGAGGCCCGGGTCGTGCAGTCGCTCGCCGATCGCGAGGATGGTCATCGCGCGGCCCCCCTCGCCTCGGAGGCGAACTCGGCCTCCCAGCCCGGGCGCCCGTAGTTGTCGGCGTACCAGCGCGCCAGCGTCGCGAGCGCGACCGGCGTCGACGCCGGCGCCTCGACCTGCGACCGCCAGAAGGGGAGGGCCCACGCGTGCCAGTCGCTCCTCTCGACGGCGCGCAGCACGTCAGTCGCGGGTTGACGTAGCGACGCCCGATTCATCGACGCGAGCGGCCCGACCAGCTCGTCCACGACCTGACCGCGCATGACGTCCTCGTTCCAGCAGCGCGCCCGGCACACGACGCCGGTCGGGACCGCGCGCAGCGGCACCACGTCGCGCAGCCACGTGTTGAGGCCGTCGCCCTGCCACGTGTCGTAGAACGCCCAGTCGAAGGGGAGCCGCCACCCGGCCTTGCCCGGGACCGCGCGCAGGAACTCCCCGAGGTCGGCGCAGACCACGCTCTTTCGGCGCCGGGGCGGGCTCGCCGCCCGGACGCTCGGCCAGACGAGGTCGATCACCTCGCGGGAGATCTCGATCACGGTCACCGACTCGACCGCCGGATTCCTGAGGAGGATGCCAGCGGCGAGGCCGAGCCCGAGGCCGCCCACGAGCACGCGCCCGCGCATCGGCGCCAGCAGCTCGCGCATCTGCCGCTGCTCCACGGGGAGGTCGGTCATCCACACGCCAGTCGGCCCCTCCAGCCGGCGCCACGTCGTTTCGTGCGGGTACGAGATCGCCATCGGACCCCGCTGCCCGCCGAGGATCGCGTTGCGCGGCGAGTTGAGCTGAATCGGGTCGCGGGGTCCCGCCCGCTCGTGCACCACTCGGTACTCCCCGCGCGCCCCCTCGGGCACGCTCGTCGCGTCGAGATACTCCGCCCACGGTACGCTCGTCGTCGTCATCCTTGCGCTCCTTATCGCTTGCCCTTGTTCCTGTACGGGTGCCACTCCGGCCATAGGCCGAGGCGCGTCTTGAGCGTCGCCTCGACGTCCCGCACGTACGTGCTCGGCGCGTAGAGGCCCATGGCCTTCAGCTCGCGCGCCATCGCCTCCACGTCGGCGCGACCAGACGCGCGCCACTCCTTGAGGATCGGTCCCAGCCGCGCCTCGCGATCGCGTCGGCGCGACAGGTTGGCCTCACTCATCATCGTCGTCCTCGTCGTCGGTCCCGAGGTCCGGCGCCTCCGCTTGCAGTCGCTCGATCAGCGGGGCGAGGCGCTCCTTGAGGTGGACCTCGAGTCGCGCCCGGAGGTCGCCCGTCCTGTGGACGAGGTAGCGCGCCAGCTCGGCCTCGGCCGGGAACCCCGCGATCAACGGCATCACCGAGTCGAGGTCGCGGCGGTCGCGCAGCCCGATCGCGATCGCGTTCGTCACCGCCCAGCGGAAGTCGTCCATCCGCTCCGGGAGGAAGACGTACTCGAGCGCGCGGCGGTCGAGGTCGTCGAACCCCGGCGCCCCGTTGAGGACCACCAGCTTCGTCTCGCGCGTCACCGCCTCGTGGATCCGGCTCCCGCGCTCAGCCATCGCGCCGATCAGTTTCATGAAGTCCATCGGTCCGTCCTTCCCGCCGCCTCGAGGCGGCGATCGCAGTTGCTCGGCCCTCCCCGCGCGGGGAGGCGCCGCCGTCGAATCCCCCGCCCGCCCCGCGAGGGGACGGGCGAGGGCGATAAGGAGCTCACTCGATCATCGTCAGCTCGTCCCGCGCGAACGCCAGCGGCGCCCGCGGCCATCGATCCAGCGCGACGTCCCACAACTCGCCCCCAACGTCCTCGGCCTCGCCCTCGAGCCCAATCAACTCCCCGAGCGACTCCGGCCACTCGGCCTCGGGGTACCCCGCCTCCTCGAGCGAGTCCCACACGCCGAGGAGCTGCGCGTCCGGCGCGTCGTCGACCAGTCTCGCGACGCGCGCCCTCACTGGCCGCCTCCTCTCGGCGCCGTCGCCTCGTCGTCGGCCTCACCGCCCTCGTGCAGCGTCGCGAGGCAGATCTCGTACACCTCGTCCTTGAGGGACTCGAACGCGAGGTGGAGCCCGGCGGCGAGCCGCTCCTGATCCCTCGTCGAGAGGGCGGGCTCGTAGTCGGCCGGGTCGGTGTCGGGATGGAACCCACCCCCGAGCGCGCGGGTGACGGCCTCGAGCCATCGCCGCGGGGTCTCGCGAAACGGGTCGGGGATCGTCGGCTCGGAGGCGAGCGCGCGGGCGGCCTCGGCGAGTCGACGCAGCGCCGCCGCCCGCCCTCCCCC
>CAZQYK010000201.1:0-5751 GCA_964597285.1 uncultured Spirochaetales bacterium | reverse complement strand
TCGACCTTCGCCGACTCGCCGAGGCCGATCGCGAGCAGTCGCTTGGCCCGGCGGCGCCGGTCGAGGTAGAGCAGCGCCCGCTGGCCGGGCTTGCCCCCGAAGTCGCCGCTGGCCACCAGCGTCCGAAGCGCGCCGCCGAGGCCGCGGTCGATCGCCGCGAGGCGCGGCGAGAGCCGCGAGCGGCGCAGCTCTTCGACCGCGATCGGCAGCGCCAGCAGATCGACCGGGGCCTCGTTCGGCGCGCGTGAATCGACTGTGACCTTCATCACTGCTCCTGCTCAGCGCTCGCGCCCGGCGAGCGGGTTCGGGCCGCGGCATCCCGGCCGGCTTCCTTGATGCCGCGATGCCCCTCTCCTAGACTCGCCCCCCGACTCGGGAATCGAGTCACGCAGCGAGTGAGACAATGAGGTTTCTCTTCGGGACGGCGATGGGGGACGTCTCGTGAGCCTCGGTGTACTCGACCTGGTGTTCCAGGCGAGCATCATCGTGCAGCTCGTCCTCCTCATCCTGGTCGCGCTCTCGGTCCTCTCGTGGGCCGTGATCGTGTTCAAGCTCCGCGAGCTCAAGCGCGCGCAGCAGGATAGCGAGGCGTTCCTCGAGGTCTATCACGGCGGCAGCCTCGAAGAGGCGTACTCCGCGGCGAAGGACCTCGATCACAGCCCGCTGTCGGCGGTGTTCCTCGCCGCGTACAACGAGCTGCGACGGCTCGCGCGCGCGAGCGGCGGGTCGGTCGAGCTGAACGAGCCGCACCTCGTGATGCTCTCGCGCAACGTCAGCTGGTCGGGCTCGCGCGAGGGGCTGCGACTCGAGCGCGGGCTGTCGTTCCTCGCGACGACCGGCAGCTCCGCGCCCTTCATCGGGCTCTTTGGCACCGTCATCGGCATCATCAACGCCTTCGAGCAGATCGGCCGCGCCGGCTCGGCGAGCCTCGCCGTCGTCGCGCCCGGCATCGCCGAGGCGCTGATCGCGACCGCGGTCGGCCTGTTCGCGGCGATCCCGGCGACGATCTTCTACAACCACTTCACCGGGCTGCTGCGCGGCATCACGACCTCGATCGACCTGTTCGCGGCCGAGTACGAGGGCGATCTCCGCCGCCTGCCCGGCACCGCGCAGCGGCAGGTGGTCTAGCCGTGCCCGCGCTGCGCCCCGGGTCGACCCAGCGGCCCCACTCGGAGATCAACGTCACGCCCTTCGTCGACGTCGTGCTCGTGCTGCTGGTCATCTTCATGGTGACCGCTCCGATGATGCAGCAGGGCATCGACGTCGACCTCCCGAACACGACGACGCAGAACCTCCGCATCAAGGACGAGCCGTTGATCATCACGGTGAAGAAGGAGGGGACCTACTTCCTCGCGAACACCGAGGTCACCGAGCAGGAGCTCGGCGCGAAGCTGACGGCGATCCTCGAGGGCCTCGACGACAAGGGCGTCTTCCTGCGCGCCGACCAGCAAGCGGAGTACGCCGCGGTGGTCAAGGCGCTGGCCGCTGCGCGTCTGGCGGGGGCCACCAAGCTCGGCATGGTGACCGAGCCCGAGTAAAGACAGCGGGGTGCAGCTCTGGCGGGCCGATACGCCGAGGCGCCGTCCGCGCGGCGCGAATTCCGACGCATGGTCGTGGGGTCTGCCGTGGCCCACGCCGCGCTGGTGGGGGTCGCACTCGTGAACTTCGGGAGTCCGAGCCGGCAGGCGCCGCCGCTCGTGCTGAGCGTCGACCTCGTCGCGCCGCCGGCGACGGCGTCGGTGCCGGCGCGCGCGCCGGCGAGCCAGCCCGCGCCGAAGCCGGCGCCGAAGCCCGAGGCCGCGCCGGTGCCGAAGCCGCCGCCGCCGACGCCGAAGCAGGTGGTGCTGCCGGAGAAGCCGCGCGAGCCGACGCCGCCGAAGCCCGAGGCGAAGCCGAAGCCGCGCGAGGAGACCTTCACGCCGCCGGAGAAGAAGCCGGAGAAGAGCCTCGAGGAGGTGCTCGCCGAGATGCGCGACGCGCAGGGCGAGCCGCCGCCGACCCCCGGCCCGACCGCGCCGGAGCCGGTCGAGACCGCCGCCGCGCCGTCGCCCGGCGCGATCGGCGGCACCGGCGCGCCGCTCTCGCCCGAGGAGCTCGCGTGGCACCGGCTCGTGAAGCAGAAGCTGAAGGGCGTCTGGGTCGTCGAGCCCGGATTCCGCACCCAGCCGCTCGAGACCCAGGTCGAGGTGACGCTCGACGCGGCCGGAAACCTGCTCGGAGAGCCGCGGATCACGCAGCGCTCGGGCAACCCGTGGTACGACGACAGCGTGCTGCGCGGGCTCAACAAGGCCAATCCGCTGCCGCCCCCGCCGGAGGCGGGCGAGTGGGCGCTGTGGTTCCGCCCGGAGGACAGCTTTTGAGACGGATCGGCCTCGTGCTTCTCTCGGCGGCGGCGACCGCCGCCGCGCTCTTCGGCGCCGAGGCGCAGCGCGCGCCGGTCGTCGTGACGCCGGGCGGCGAGCAGAACTACCGCATCGCGGTGCAGCGCTTCGCCGACGACTCGACGCAGCCGAGTCCGCGCACGATCGACGCGTTCCGCGCGACGCTGCTCGACGGGCTCGAGTTCTCGAGCGTGTTCCGGCGCGTGCCCGACGAGGCCTTCCTCGCGCCGGTGACGACGCCGCCGGGCCGCGAGGAGGCGCCGCTCGAGTGCCCGAACTGGTCGCAGATCGGCGCCGACGGCCTCGTCGAGGGCGAGATCTCGCGCCAGGGCGAGGGCTACGCGATCACCTTCCGCGTCTGGGACACGTCCCGGTGTCGGCGCCTCGTGCGCCGCCGCTACGTGCAGAAGGGCGACGCGCTCGACGAGACCGCGCGGCGCCTCGCCGACGACGTCGTCGAGGCCTTCATCGGCGTGCGCGGCGTCGCGAACACCGAGATCGCCTTCGTGTCGGACCGCACCGGCCACAAGGAGATCTACGTCGCGAGCGCGGACGGGTCGAACCCGCGCGCTGCCACCGCGAATCGCTCGCTGAACAACTTCCCGGCGTGGTCGCCCGACGGCGACGCGATCGCGTACACGTCCTACCGCCTCAAGCACCGCCCGTTGATCTTCCTGTCGAGCCGCGGCCGCGGGCGGCCGGGGCGGATGCTGAGCCGGCTCGGCGACGAGCGCCCGCTCTACCGCGCCGTGTTCGCGCCCGACCGCAAGCGGCTCGCGCTCGTGATGAGCGAGGGCGAGGCCTCGGACATCTACACGGTCGGCCTCGACGGCTCGAACCTGCGCCGCCTGACCCGCAACCGCGCGATCGACGTCTCGCCCACCTGGTCGCCGGACGGGAGCCAGATCGCCTTCGTGTCCGACGGCACCGGCGCGCCGCAGGTCTACGTGATGAACGAGGACGGCTCGAACCTGCGGCGCCTGACCTACAACGGCTCCTACAATACGAGCCCGAGCTGGTCGCCGGACGGGCTGTGGATCGCCTACGAGACGCGGATCAACGGCCAGTTCGACATCTGGCTGATCGATCCCGAGGGAGCCGTGAACTTCCCGCTGGTCTCGCACCCGCGCAGCGACGAGTCGCCGAGCTGGGCGCCGAACTCGCGCAAGCTCGTGTTCTCGTCGACGCGGCGCGGGCTCGCGGACCTGTACGTGGTCGATCGCGACGGTTCCAATCTGCGCCGCGTGACCGGCGGCGCCGGCAACAACACGAGCCCCGCGTGGGGGCCCTTCGCGCGATGAGGGGGGACGGCATGCGACAGAAACGAAGCGGCACGACGAGGATGGCATCGCGCGGTGCGGCGGGTGCGCTCGCGGCTTGCGTCGCGCTCGGCGCGCTCGCCTGCGCGACGCCGGCCGAGCTGCGCCAGCTGCAGAACCGCGTGACGGACCTGGAGCGCACCGGCACCGGAGGACCCGACCGCTCCGGCCTCGCCGACCTGCGGGCGCGCATCGCGGAGCTGCAGCGCTCGGTCGACGCGCTGAACGGCCGGATCGACGAGGTCGAGCACCAGGCGAAGCAGGCGGTCGACGAGGCGCGCGCGGCGCGGCGCGAGGCGCACGCGGCGCCGTCGGCGGCGCCGGCGCCGGCCGATCCAACCGCCGGCTCCGCGAAGCCCGGCGAGCCGGTCTCGGCGGAGGTGCAGAGCTATCGCGACGCGTACGCGAAGTGGCGCGCCGGAGACACGGCCGGCTGTGTTGACCACTTCGGCAAGTTCTTGCAGACTTACCCGGCTTCGGACTATGCCGACGACGCGACGTACTGGCTCGCCGACTGTTACTTCAAGCAGGGCAACTATTCGGCGGCCGTGCTGCGCTTCGACGACGTCGCGCGACAATACCCGACCGGAGATAAAGCACCCGACGCGCTGTACCGACAAGGGGAGGCCCTGCTTCGGATGGGGCACGGCACCGCTGCCGGCAACGCATTCGAGAAGGTGCTGCGCGACTACCCCGACTCACCGCGTGCACCGGAGGCGAAACGACAACTCGATCTCCTCAAGGCCGGCTGAGCGCGTGCGCGGCAGTCGGGTCCTGGGCGAGTGGGAAGCGGCCGCGCCGCCAGGCGCGGCAGGAGGGCGGCGTTGAACAAGCGGGACCTGCAGCGTTTCCAGAAGCTCCTGTTGGAGCAGCGGGAGCAGATCCTCGGAAACACGAAGCGGACGCTCTCCGGCGACATCCACGTCGACCCCGACGACTTCCCCGACGAGATGGACATCGCCTCGTCCGAGGTGACTCTCCAGTTCGCCGGGCGCCTGCGCGAGCGCGAGCAGGGCCTGTTGTCGAAGATCGACGCGGCGCTCGCGAAGATCGAGCGCGGCGAGTACGGCGACTGCACGATGTGCGGCGAGGCGATCGGCGTCGCGCGGCTGAAGGCGCGCCCGGTGGCCGAGCTCTGCATCGAGTGCAAGTCGGAGCAGGAAAAGCTCGAGCGCCGCACCGGCTGAGGCCGGCTCCTTGGGCCCGCCCCCCGTGCTCGCGACGCCGCTGCCCGAGTGGGTGCTCGGCGTCGAGAGCTCGTGCGACGAGATGGCCGCCGCAGTCGTCCGCCGCGGCCGCGAGATCGCGTCGAGCTGCATCCACGGCCAGGAGGAGGTGCACCGCCCGTACGGCGGCGTGGTGCCGGAGCTCGCGTCGCGCGACCACGTGCGCGCCGTGCACCAGGTGGTCGCACGCGCGCTCGACGCGGCCGGCCTGAGCGCCGAGCAGCTCGACGGCGTCGCAGTGACGGCGGGCCCCGGCCTCGTCGGCTCGCTGCTCGTCGGGCTCTCGTTCGGCAAGGCGCTCGCGTACCGGCTCGGCGTGCCGCTGGTCGGCGTGCACCACCTGGCCGGCCACCTCGCGTCGGCGCCGCTCGCCGACCCGACGCTCGAGCCGCCGCACCTCGGCCTGGTCGTGTCGGGCGGCCACACGGCGCTCTACCGCCTCGCCGCCGACGGGACGCCGGCGCTGCTCGGCGAGACGCGCGACGACGCCGTCGGCGAGGCCTTCGACAAGGTCGCGGCGCTGCTCGGCCTGCCGTATCCGGGCGGCCCGTCCGTGGCGCGCGCCGCCGAGCGCGGCGACGCCGCCGCGCTCGCGCTGCCGCGCCCGCTGCTCGACCGCCCCGGCTACGACTTCTCGTACAGCGGCCTGAAGACCGCGGTCGCGACCTGGGTCGAGGCGCGCGGCGCGCTCGACGACGCGCTGCGCGCCGACGTCGCGGCCTCGTTCGAGGCGGCCGCGGTCGACGTGCTCGTCGCGCGCACGCGCGCGGCGGTCGCCGACACGGGGCTGCGGCGGGTCGCGGTCGTCGGCGGCGTCGCCGCGAA
>CAZQYK010000200.1:0-14573 GCA_964597285.1 uncultured Spirochaetales bacterium | reverse complement strand
TGACCGCCGCCCGCTCGACCCAGGGCGTGGATTCGATCGTGGACGGCCTGCGCGTCCGCGAGCCGACAGGAGGATGATCCGATGCGAAGCATGAAGTTCGGAAAGCGCAGCGTCACCGCGTTCGCGGCCCTCGCGCTCCTGGCCGCTCCGCCGCTCGCGCAGCTCGGCTGCGACGGCGACGGGGATGCCGAGGAGGCCATCGAGGAGCTCCGCGACGAGGCCGGCGACGCGGCCGACGAGATCGAGGACGAGTTCGACGACAACTTCTAGGAAGGAAACGGGGCTGGGAGGAGCTCGGTCCGCCACGGAGTGCGCAGCCAGGACCGGGCTCGAGCCGGGACCGCCAGGGTGAAGCGGTCCCGGCTCAACCCTCCCTCTCTTCGTCGTTCGACTCGCGCGGACTTCCCCCAAGGGACGGCGATCTTCGGGGCGTGGCGCTCCCCGCTGCGCGCCGGTAAAACGGGAGGGCATCAACGGTGGAAGCGATGGCCCGAGAGCACGACGAGCCGATGGCGCCGACTTCGGAGGACCTTCCGGACGAGGCCGAAGCCGAGGACGAGGAGCGCCCGCCGCGCGCGCGCCCGCTCGCGCTGATCGTCGACGACGACGAGGACTTCCGCGCGAGCGTCGCGGCGCTCGTGGCGCGCGAGGGCTTCGACACGCGCGTCGCCGGCTCGCTCGCCGAGTCGCGCGGCGTGATCGCCGAGGCGCCGCCCGACGTCGTGCTCGTCGACCTCCAGCTTCCCGACGGCCAGGGCGTCGAGCTGCTCGAGGAGTCGACGCTGGCGTCGGACACCGAGTTCGTCGTCGTCACCGGCAACGCGAGCGTCGAGAGCGCGGTCGCCGCGATGCGCGACGGCGCGCTCGACTACCTGACGAAGCCCTTCGACCGCGCGCGGCTGACCAGCGTGCTCTCGAACGTCGCGCGCACGCGGCGTCTGAAGCACGAGCTGCAGCAGCTGCGCGGCGAGCTGCGCGAGCTGGGGCGCTTCGGCCGCCTGGTCGGGCGCTCGAAGCCGATGCAGGAGGTCTACATCCTGATCTCGCGCGTCGCGCCGACCTCGGCGACGGTGCTGATCGTCGGCGAGAGCGGCACCGGCAAGGAGCTCGTCGCCGAGACGATCCACGCGCTGAGCCGCCGCGCCGACAAGCCGCTCTTTGCGGTGAACTGCGGCGCGGTGTCGCCGAACCTGATCGAGAGCGAGCTCTTCGGCCACGAGAAGGGCAGCTTCACCGGCGCCGACCGCCGCCGCCCGGGCTACTTCGAGCGCGCCGCCGGCGGCACGATCTTCCTCGACGAGATCACCGAGATGCCGGCCGAGCTCCAGGTGAAGCTGCTGCGGGTGCTCGAGTCCGGGAAGTTCCTGCGCGTCGGCGGCAACGAGTCGATCGAGACCGACGTGCGCATCCTCGCCGCGAGCAACCGCGACCCGGGCGAGGCCGTCTCGAAGGGCTCGCTGCGCGAGGACCTCTACTACCGGCTGAACGTCTTCCCGATCGCGCTGCCGCCGCTGCGCGAGCGCGAGGACGACCACGAGCTGCTCGCCCAGCACTTCCTCGACGAGCTGAACCGCTCCGAGGAGCAGGCGAAGACCTGGAGCAACGACGCGCTCGAGGAGATCCGCGGCCGCGCCTGGCCCGGCAACGTCCGCGAGCTGCGCAACGCGGTGCACCGCGCGTTCATCCTCGCCGACCGCGAGATCGACGCGAAGGCGATCGAGTCGATCGACCTGCTGCGGGAGAGCCCGGCGACGCACGACGACGGCGACACGCTCGAGGTGCCGGTCGCGAGCGAGATCTCGGCGGTCGAGAAGCGGCTGATCCTCGCGACGCTCGACCACTTCGACGGCGACAAGAAGAAGGCCGCGAAGGCGCTCGGCATCAGCCTGAAGACCCTCTACAACCGGCTCAGCGTGTACCGAGCCGAGGCGGAGCACGAGGAGAGCTAGCGAGCTGCTCAGCCGGCCTCGGCGGACTCGCCTCCGTTCACCCGCGACATCATCGTCGCGAGATCCTGTCCGCCGCTGATGCGGGAGTGCCGGAGACGGAACGGCTCGATGGGTGGGGGGGATGGTCGCCCCGTCTCCGGCAACGGCGCGGCGTGGCTAGCCGCGGTCCTCGTGATCCTCCGAGAGCTTCTTGGTCTCAGCAAGTTGCGTGCCAGCGTCTCGGGCGCCGAGCGGCGCGCAGCGCGCGCCGGAGCGCGCAAGCGAGGGACGATCTTGCAAAGGGCCTCCGGTCGGACCTGCTACGGC
Organism: uncultured Spirochaetales bacterium; assembly: GCA_964597285.1. Classification (GTDB taxonomy): domain Bacteria; phylum Myxococcota_A; class UBA9160; order UBA9160; family SMWR01; genus JAHEJV01. The sequence continues at coordinate 12,318 of CAZQYK010000200.1, read as the reverse complement.
CTACGGCCGCCAGGTGCTCGCCAGGTGCTCGGGTCGCGCAGCCCGCCGCGCGCGACGCTCGCGTGCGCGTACTTGACGATGCCGACGAAGACGACGCCGCCGATCGCGTTGCCGAGCGTGACGATCCCCAGGAAGCGCGCGAACGCGGCCGCCGTGACGTCTGCGCCGGCGAAGAGCGCCGCGAGCACCTCGGCGCTGCCGAGCACGCAGTGGTGGAGGCCGGCGAGCCACGAGGATGAAGCCGAGCGCGTAGGCGTTCGCGCGCACGAGGCCGTCGGCGAGCGGCGACGCACCGGCGGCGAGCGTGCCGAGCACGCCGATCGCGAGCACGCTGAAGCCGACGTCGAGCCCGGCCGACAGGCCCGACAGCGCCAGGCCGCGCCCGGGGCGCTCGAGCTCGTCGAGACCCTCGGAGATCTCCTGCGCGAGGATGGTGACGTAGGACTTCTGCGAGCCCGATCCGGAATCGTCGCGCTCGTCGGTCTCCAGGGAGCTCTTGTCGGCCATTCTCCGGGCTGGAGCAAGCGTCGTGCCGGCGCCCGCGAGAGCGGGCGCGCGCCCGGCCGGGTCGACGGGCGCTTTGTACAGCTTGCAATGCACGGCGCGCCCCGCGCCTCCGAGGGGGCTTGGCACCCCTCTTGCTGTCCGGAGGGGGAGCGAGATGAGCGAGCCGGACCCGATGGAGACCCTGAGCCACGCGATCGAGCGCCTGAACGAGCGCGGCTTCCGGAAGTCGTTCCACGCGCGCGCCGACGGGCTCGTCGCGCAGGGCAGCGAGCGCGTGCACGCGCCGGAAGACCTCCTCGTCGAGGAAGTCGTGCGCTTCGAGGGCATCAGCGACCCGGAGGACGAGGCGGTGCTCTTCGCCCTCGCGTCGCGCGATGGCGCGGTGCGCGGCACCTTCGTGTCGGCCTTCGGGATCCACGCCGACCCCCTCGCCGCCGAGATGATGCGCCGACTCGACGAGCACAGATGACACGAGCAGGGAGGAGAAGATGGAGACCCTGGGCTACGTGACCGCGATCGTGCTCGGCGCCGGCGTCGTCGCCGGAGCCGCGTTCTTCGTGTGGGAGATCCCGAGCCTCGTGCGCTACCTGCGCATCCGTCGGATGTGAGCCGACGCGGCGCTCGATCAGCCCCGGCCCGAGCCGCCGTTCGACAGCGTGCGGATGTAGGCGACGAGGTCGCGGATCTCGTCGTCGCTGAAGGCCTCGCGCCAGCCCTGCATCTGCTCCGACGCGCCGAACGCGCCCGGCCCCTCGAGGATCACGCGCGCGATGTCGACGTCCTCGCCGGTCTCGTCGTTCGCGTTCGCGTCGATGTAGAAGGTGCCGTCGGTGAAGTCGCGCGGCTTCGGGTTGAGCGCGGTCGAAGCCGGCCCGTCGCCGCTGCCGCCGCCGCCGTGGCAGATCGCGCAGTGCTGCGCGAAGGCCTTGCGGCCCGCCGCGGCGTCGCCGCCGCTCCAGTCGGTCGACTCGGGCTCGCGTGCGGGCCCCTTCGCGTACGCGCGCGCGACCTCGTGCGGCGTCGCGCCGCGCGAGCCGTCGTCGGCCGGCGGCGACGTCTCGGCCGGCAGCGTCGGCGGCGAGCCCGGCGCGGCGGCGTCGTCGCGCCCGCCCGCGTCGGAGCAGGCGAGCGCCAGTGCGCCGGCCAGGATACCCCCGAGGACTTCGACGCTTCGGCGCCTCGCCATGGTGGTCCCTCCTCGCTTCCCCGGTCCCGACGCGATCGGTGCAACGCACATGCCAGCGGCGTTCACGTGAAGACGAGCAGCAGCACGGCGATCGAGGTCACGTAGCTGCGCGTCCGCGGCGGTTTGTACAAACGCCGTCACGGACCCGATGGGGGCGCGGATGGGCCCGATCCCCCGCGGCATGGCTCGTGCATTTCCCACGCCAGCATGCGATCGGGGTGGCTGCGGCTCGCTTCCTACAACGTGCACTCCTGGTTCGGCCGCGGGCGCCGCTGCGACCCGGACCGCGCCGTCGCAGTGCTGCGCGAGATCGACGCGGACGTCGTCGCGCTCCAGGAGGCGCGCGCGCTGTGCGCCGACCGCCTGACGAAGCCGCTCGCCGAGCTCTGCGAAGCGAGCGGCTACGAGCTGCTCGAGGGGCCGACGCTCTCGTTCGGCGAGTCGAGCTACGGCAACGCGCTGCTGAGCCGCATCCCGGTCTGCGACAGCGAGACGCTCGACCTCACCGTCGCGCGCCGCGAGCCGCGCGGCGCGCTCGCGGCGAGCCTGCGCTGCGACGGACGCGCGCTCCAGGTGGTGTCGACGCACCTCGGGCTGCGCGCGCGCGAGCGGGTGCTCCAGACCGCGAAGCTGCTGGAGTGGATCGGCGCCGAGGTCGCGAGCCGGCCGCCCGACCTGCTGTCGCTGCTCGGCGACCTCAACGAGTGGCGGCCGCGCGCGGCCGTGCTGCGGCGCATCGACGCGACCTTCGGGCGCGCGGCGGCGCCCCGCACCTTTCCCGCCGTGCGGCCGTGGCTGCGCCTCGACCGCATCTGGGTGCTGCCGCGCGGCGCGGTGCGCGGCCGGGTGCGCGCGCACCAGAGCCCGCACGCGCGCGCCGCGTCGGACCACCTTCCGGTCGTCGTCGACGTCGAGCTGCCGGAGCCCGGCGAGGGGTGGCGGCGGGCGCGGCGCGAGCGCGACGAGCCGGCCCGGTAGGCTTCTCCCCGCCTTGGACGAACCTCGATCCACGCCGCCCGGACCGCCCGACTCCCACGGCGCCGGCATCCTGCGCGAGGGACGCAACTGCTGGTGCGCCGCTCGCGCGCAGCGCGTCGCGGTGCTCGTCGACGGCGCGGCCTACTTCACTGCGCTCGCCGACGCGATCGAGCGCGCCGAGCGCTCGGTGCTGATGGTCGGCTGGGACTTCCACAGCCGCGTCCGGCTCCGGCGCGGCGGCGACCCCGAGGCCGAGCGCGCCTCCGAGCTCGTCGCGCTGCTCGAAAGCGCGGTGCGACGGCGCCGCAGGCTGCGCGTGCGCGTGCTCGCGTGGGACTTCCCGATGCTCTACGCGCTCGAGCGCGAGTGGCTGCCGCTGTACCGCTTCGACCTCTCGACGCACCGGCGCATCCGCCTGCGCCTCGACGACCGCCACCCGCTCGGCGGGTCGCAGCACCAGAAGCTCGTCGTCGTCGACGACGCGATCGCGTTCAGCGGCGGGCTCGACGTGACGATCTGCCGCTGGGATACCCCCGAGCACCGCGGCGACGACCGATGCCGCGACGATCCCGGCTTCCCGGCGTACGCGCCCTTCCACGACGTGCAGATGCTCGTCGACGGCGACGCCGCGCTCGCCCTCGGCGAGCTCGCGCGCGAGCGCTGGCGCCTCGCGGGCGGTCGCCGGCTGCGCCGCGCGGCGCCGTCGGGCGACCCGTGGCCGAACGGGCTCGTGCCGGACCTGCGCGACGTCGACGTCGGCATCTCGCTGACGCGGCCCGAGTTCGACGGGCGGCCCGGGCTGCGCGAGGTCGAGGCGCTCTACCTCGACTCGATCCGCGCCGCGAAGCGCTCGCTCTACATCGAGAACCAGTACCTGACCTCGCACCGCGTCGGCGACGCCCTCGCCGCGCGCCTCGCCGAGCCCGACGGGCCCGAGGTCGTGATCGTGTTGCCGGCGAGCCTGTCGGGCTGGCTCGAGACGAACACGATGGGCGTGCTGATGGGGCGCATCGGCCGGCAGCTGCGCGAGGCCGACCGCTTCGGCCGGCTGCGCCTGCTGCGCCCCCGGCTGCCGGGCGACGCGCGGCTGACGATCCACTCGAAGGTCGCGATCGTCGACGACCGGCTGCTGCGCGTCGGCTCGGCGAACCTCTCGAACCGCTCGATGGGGCTCGACAGCGAGTGCGATCTGTCCGTCGAGTCGAGCGACGCGCGCGATCGGCGCCGCGAGATCCGCCGCGTGCGCGACCGGCTGCTCGGCGAGCACCTCGGCGTCGACCCGGAGCGGGTCGGCGCCGCGATCGAGCGCGAGGGATCGATCGGCACGGCGATCGACGCGCTCGCCGGCGGCGAGCGCACGCTCGTGCCGGTCGATCTCGCGGCCGAGGGGTGGCTCGAGCCGATCGTGGACGGCGCGATCTTCGACCCGGAGCGCCCGATCGCGTTCGAGGCGCTCGTCGAGCGCTTCGGCGCCGGCGAGCCCGAGCGGCGCGAGGCGGCGCACGGGCTGCCGGCGGTGCAGATCGGCGTCGGGCTGTGCGCGGTGGGGGCGCTGCTCGCAGCCTGGCAGTGGACGCCCCTCGCGCAGTGGGTGACGCCCGAGGCGCTGACCCAGCGCGCGCTCGGCCTCGACGAATCGCTGCGCGGCGGCACCGCGGCGGTGCTGCTCTTCGCGCTCGCGGCGTCGCTGCTGGTTCCGGTGACGGCGCTGATCGCGGCCTGCGGCGTGCTGCTCGGCGCGGTGAAGGGCTCGCTCGTCGCGATCGCCGGGTCGCTGCTCGGCGCCGCGTTCGGGTGGGCCACCGGGCGCCTGCTGTGGCGCGACGCGGTGCGCCGCCTGTCGGGTCGGCGCCTCGACGCGATCAGCCGCGGGCTCGCGAAGCGCGGCGTGCTCGCGACGGCCGCGCTGCGCCTGGTGCCGATCGCGCCCTTCGGCGTCGTCAACCTCGTCGCCGGTGCTTCGCACCTGCGTGCGCGCGACTTCCTGCTCGGCACGCTGCTCGGCATGGCGCCGGGCACGGTGCTGCTCGCGACCTTCGGCGACCGCGCGGCCGAAGCGCTGCGCGATCCGGACCCCGCGGCGGTCGGCCTCGTCGCCGCGTTGCTCGTCGCGATCGCGGCGCTCGGCGTCGCAGCGCGCCGCTGGCTCGCACCGCGCGGGGGTGGAGTCTGAGACTCAGCTGGGCTTGTCGGTGTGCACTGGCGGCTCGTTCAGGTCGGCCCAGTAGCGCACAGCGTCGGCGAAGTACGCCCCCGGCCGCGTGACCTCGCTGCGCTTCACGAGATAGCTGTTCGCGCCGAGCGCGTAGCAGCGCTCGACGTCGTGGCGCTGCGCCGACCACGACAGCACGACCACTGGAAGGGTCTCGGTCGACGGGTTCTGGCGGATGCGGCGCAGCACCTCCCAGCCGTCGACGCGCGGCATGTTGAGGTCTAGGAAGACGACGCGGGGAGCGAGATTCTGTTCGAGGGCTCCGCTGGACTCGAGCCCGAGCATCGCGATCGCCTCGCCGCCGTCGCGCGCGACGGACACCTTCACGTCGAGGTTCTCGCGCCGGATCGCGCGGAGCGCCACGTCGACGTCGTCGCGGTCGTCGTCGACGATCAGGATCGCGACCTTCTCCCTCATCGCATCGGCCTCACTGCGCGCAGCGTGAACCTCAAGACACCGGCCTCACGGCCGGAAGCGTGAACAGGAAGCGCGCCCCCTTGCCGATCTGGCTCTCGGCCCAGACGCGACCCCGGTGGCGCGCGACGATGCGCGCCACCAGCGCGAGCCCGACGCCGGTGCCCTCGATCGCGCGCGACGAGTGCAGGCGCTGGAACAGGCCGAAGAGCTTGTCGGCGTAGCGCATGTCGAAGCCCTGGCCATTGTCCTCGATCTCGTAGACGTACTCGTCGCCCTCGCTGCGCCCGCGGATCGCGATGCGGCGCTTCTCGTGGCTGCGCGAGTACTTCAGCGCGTTGTCGAAGAGGTTGATCAGGACCTCGCGGATCAGCGTTCGGTCGCCCCAGGCGTCGGGCAGCGGCTCGAGCACGAACTCGACGTCGGGGTCGACGTCGGACTGACGCGCCTGCACGAAGGCCTCGCGCGCGAGCTCGTCCATGTCGATGTGGGTCAGCCGGATGTCGGCGTGCCCGGCGCGCGACAGGCGCAGCATCCCCTCGAGCAGCTCGGTGCCGCGCACCGCGCTGTTGCGGATGCGGCCCAGGATCTCGCGCCCCTCTTCGTCGAGACGGTCGCGGTAGTCGAGCTCGAGGATCGCCGCGAAGTTCAGGATCGCGCCGAGCGGCGACTTCAGGTCGTGCGAGATCGAGTGCGTGAAGGCCTCGAGCTCCTTCGTGCGCTCCTGCACGCGCTCCTCGAGGGCCTCGGTGAGCCGCCGCAGCTCGCCGGCGCTGGCCTCGAGCGCCTCGTTGCCGGCCTCGAGGAAGCGCGCGCGCAGGAAGTTCAGGCGCAGGTGGTGCGTCAGGAAGCCGAGCGCGAGCGCGAGCAGGATCCCGACCGCGAGCAGGTAGTGCGGCATCGGATTCAGCCAGGCCGCCGTGAGCGCTTGTGTCGGCGCGTGCACGACGGTCCAGCGCGTGTCGAAGGGCAGCACCACGTCCGCCTCCTCGCGCCACCAGCTCTGCCGCGAATCGGTCGTCATCTCGTCGCGCGCGTAGATCTCGGTCTCGCCCCAGAAGACGCGGATCGCGTAGCCGGGCGCCGACTCCTGCAGCGTGCCGTGGAGCAGCGTCTCGGCGTTGATGCGCGCCTCGAGCACCCCGAGGTCGACCTCGCCGCGCCGCACCGGCAGCAGCACGCGGAAGGTGTTCGTGCCGAAGTCGCTCGGCTCGGGCCCGACGATGCGCGCGGTGGTGCCGAGGCGCTGCGCCTCCAGCGGCTCGACCGAGACGGAGTCCGGCGACTCGAACTTCCCGGCGGCGACGCGCGCGCGCCGGTCGTCGGGGTAGATCCAGGCCACGTAGGCGAGGTTCGGGTAGCTCTCGATCACGACCGCCGCGTTGGCGCGCCACTCCTCGACCGGCCGGCGGCCCACCGCGGCCCAGAAGCCGGCGAGGTTGCGCAGCGCCGAGACGTGGTTGCGGACGCCGTTTGCGACCGAGCGCCGCGACTGCGCCGCGACCTCGGCGGCCATCTCGCGGATCTGCTCGCGGCGGTCGAGCACGAGGTAGCTCCAGCCGGCGACCGAGAGCAGCACCCCGACCACCGCGACGAGCACCGGCAGCCAGCGGAATTGGGTCCAACCCGAAACGTTCACAGCTGCCATTGTACAATCTGCCCGCACTCGACCCGTCGGGAGCGCCCGAGACGCGCTCCCAAGCGCGGAGCCCGCGGTGACCCGCGCCACCGGAGCGGGCTGCAAGATCCGAGCCGGGCGCCCGCCCAGTGCGGCCCCGGAGCGGGGCCGCGGCTGGTACGAAACCTGCTTCGCGGCGACGGCATGTCGCATGCCACCCGGATCGCCGCTGTCGTCCTGCTTTCCCTGACCGCGCTCGCCGTTCCCGCACCGGCCGGCGCCTCCGGCGACGACTACGTCGCGGGCTATGCCGCCGCGGTCGTCGAGCGCGACCTCGGGCTCGAGGGCGCGCGCGTCGACGTCGTGGCCGGGACCGCGCACGTGACCGTGCGCGACCTCGGCGGCGTCGCGCCGCAGCAGATCGAGGAGGCGCTCGCGAGGATCGACGGGATCGAGCGGGTCGAAGTGCACGTCGACGGCGAGACGCCGCAGCCCGCGGAGCCGCCGGCCGAGGAGGGCTCCGACGAAGGCGCGATCGAGCTCCTGCCGCGACGCGAGCTCTTCGACCCGCTCCTCGCCGACCCGCGGCAGCCGCACTTCTCGGCGAGCGCGCTCTGGTACCTGAACGACCCCGAGCTGAACCGCGTCGGCGCCGCGAACTTCGGCGAGACCTTCGCGCTGCTCGGCGGGCCCGTCGGCGACGGGCCGACGCGCTGGGAGCTGGGGATCCTCGGCGGCGTGTTCACGATCTTCGACCTCGACGCCCCGTCGTCGGACCTCGTGAACTCCGACTTCTGGATCGCGCCGACCTTCTCGCTGCGACGCGACGCCGTGTCGGGCCAGCTGCGCGTCTACCACCAGAGCTCGCACCTCGGCGACGAGTTCCTGCTGCGAAACCGCGTCGAGCGCGTGAACCTGAGCTACGAGGGCGTCGACCTGATCGGCTCGATCCAGCTGCACCCGGCGCTGCGCGTCTACGGTGGCGGCGGCGCGATCCTGCTCAGCGAGCCCGAGATCGAGCCGCTCTCGGCGCAGGCGGGCGTCGAGCTGCAGAGCCCGGTCGCGTTCCTCGGCGGCCACGTGCGCCCGATCGCCGCCGGAGACTTCCAGTTCCGCCAGGACAACGACTGGCGCGACGAGATCTCCGCGGTCGCCGGGCTCCAGCTCGAGAACCCCGAGCTCTCGCGGCTGCGCCTCCAGATCCTGTTCCAGTACTTCCGCGGCAACTCGCCGAACGGTCAGTTCTTCGAGAGGCGCATCGAGTATCTCGGCGTCGGCGCACACCTGCACTTCTGACGATGGGCCTCTTCCCGCTCGGCGCGCTGTGGTCGGGCGTCGAGGCGTGGGGCTAGCTGCGCGATCCCGAGCCGCTCGCGCACGTGGGCTGGGCGGCGGCGGTGCTCGTCGCCGCGCTCGTCCTCGAGGGTCTGTCGCTGCGCGTCGCGGTGCGCGAGGCGCGCGCCGTCGATCCGCATCGCTCGCTGTGGCGCTTCGTACGCCGCTCGCGCGAGCCCGACGTCCCGGCGGTGCTGCTCGAGGACGTCGGCGCGGTCGCCGGCGCGCTGCTCGGGCTGCTCTTCCTCGGCGCCGCGGCGTGGAGCGGCGACGCGCGCTGGGACGCCGCCGGCGGCTTCGCGGTGGCGCTGCTGATGCTCGGCATCGGCGGCGTGCTGTGCGTCGAGTTCAAGAGCCTGCTGATCGGCGAGCCCGCGCTCCCCGAAGACCGCGCGGCGATCGAGGCCGCGATCTCGTCGCATCCGCGCGTGCGCCGCATCGTCGCGCTGCGAACGCTGCACCTCGCCCCCGACGAGCTGCTCGTGCTCGCACAGGTCGACTTCGACGCGTCGCTCGACTTCGCCGGCGTCGCGCGCGCGGTCGACGAGGTGCAGGCCGCGGTGCGCCGCGCGGCGCCGGTCTCGACGACGGTCCACGTCGAGCCGGAGCTCGCGCGGCGCGGGCACGGCGCTTGCACCGATCCGGACCACGTCCCCGACGGGGTCGACCCCAACGGGTCAGGAGCCGAGTCGTGAGCCAGTGGACCCGGGGAAACGAGCTCCGCCTTCTCGAGAACGGAGAGGAGTTCTTCCCGCGCGTGTTCGAGGCGATCCGCGAAGCGCGCCGAGAGGTGCTGGTCGAGACCTTCATCTGGGTCGAGGACTCGGTGGGCACCGCGCTGCGCGATGCGCTCGTCGCGGCCGCCGAGGGCGGCGCGAGCGTCGACGTCACCGTCGACGGCTACGGCACTCCGGTGCTCTCGACCGAGTTCCTCGCGCCGCTCGTCGAGCGCGAAGGGCGCGTGTTCACCTTCGATCCGGTGCCGACGCTCTTCGGGCTGCGCGTGAACCCGCTGTGCCGGCTGCACCGCAAGATCGTCGTCGTCGACGCGGAGACCGCCTTCGTCGGCGGCATCAACTTCGCCGAGGACCAGCAGTGCGCGCGCGGCCCGAGCTCGAAGCAGGACTACGCGGTCGAGGCGCGGGGCCCGATCGTCGGCGAGATCGCGCGCTTCTGCCACGCGGCGCGCGACGACAACGCGCTGCCGCGTCGCCGCCGCCGCTACTGGTTCCGGCGCTTCCCGCGCAAGCTGATCGACCCGAAGCCCGGCGCCCAGGCGCTCTTCGCCACGCGCGACAACGCCGAGCACCCGACCGACATCGAGACGCTCTACCGCGCGGCCTTCCGCCAGGCGCGGCGCGAGATCACGATCGCGAACGCCTACTTCTTCCCGGGCTACCGCTTCGTGCGCGACCTGAAGCGCGCGGCCGCGCGCGGCGTGCGCGTGCGGCTGATCCTGCAGGGGCGGCCCGACAAGGGCTACCCGCAGCGCGCGACCGAGACGCTCTACGAGACGCTGCTCGCGAGCGGGATCCGCGTCTACCGCTACGCCGAGCGCGCGCTGCACGCGAAGGTCGCCGTCGTCGACGACGCGTGGGCGACCGTCGGCTCGACGAACCTCGACCCGACGAGCTTCGCGCTGAACCTCGAGGCGAACCTGGTGATCCGCGACGCCGTCTTCGCCGGCGAGCTGCGCGACCGGCTCGAGCGGCTGATCGCCGAGGGCTGCGAGGAGCTGACGGCCGAAGGCCTGCCCCGGTCCGGCCTCGGCCGTCGCCTGCTGCAGCTGCTGCTCTACCACGTGGGCCGGCGCTTCCCGGCGTGGCTGCGCCGCTTCCCGCTCTCGCGCCAGGGGCTGCTCGACCTGTCGCGCCGCGTGATCGCCGCACGGCCGCGGCCGTGACGGGCTCCGCCGCGCTGCGGCGCGGCGCGGCCGCCGTGTGGCTCGGCGCGGTCGGCGCGCTGGTCGCCTACCACGCGGCGCAGCTCGACTGGGCCGAGGTCGCGCGCTCGTTGCGCTCCTACGACGCCGCGACGCTCACGACCGCGCTCGCTCTCATCCTCCCGGGCTACGCGGCCTGCGCGAGCTACGACCTCGTCGGCCGCCACTGCACCGGCCACGACCTGCCGCTGCGGCGCACCGTCGCGATCTCCTTCGTCGGCTACTGCTTCTCGCTGAACCTGGGCGCGCTGATCGGCGGGCTCGCGTTCCGCTACCGGCTCTACGCGCCGAGCGGGCTCTCGGCGTGGACGATCGGCCAGGTGATCGCGCTGTCGATCGTGACGAACTGGTCGGGTTACGTGCTGATGTCCGGGGCGCTGCTCGCGTTCCACCCGCCCGAGCTGCCGGCGGAGTGGGGCGCGTCGCCGGCGCTGCTGCGCGGCGTCGGCGCCGCGCTGCTCGTCGTCGCCGCGCTCTACCTCGCGCTGTGCTTCCGGCGCGGCGGCGAGCGGCTGCGCTGGCGCGGACGCGAGCTCGTCGTGCCGGGCCCGCGCGTCGTCGCGGTGCAGCTCGCGCTGTCGCTCGCGAGCTGGGGCGCGATCGCGGCGGTGATCGCTCACCTGCTGCCCGACGGCGTCTCGTGGCTCGCGGTGCTGCCGGCGGTGCTGACGAGCGCGATCGTCGGCGTGGTCAGCCACGTGCCGGGCGGGCTCGGCGTCGTCGAGATGGTGTTCGCCGCGATGCTCGGCTCCGAGGTCGGCTCGGCGCGCCTGGTCGCCGGGCTGCTCGCGTTCCGCGCGGTCTACTACGTCGTCCCCTTCCTCGCCGCGCTCGCGACCTACGTCGGGCTCGAGGCGAGCGCCGAGCGCGCGACGGCGAGCGAGCCGGAGCCGGCGGCCTAGCCTTCGGCTCCGGTCGGCGGCCTGGGCCTAGCCTTCCGCTCCGGTCGGCGCGGCGAGGCGCGTGAGGGCGCGGTCGAGGGCGCGCTCGACGCGCTCGCGGTCGCGCTTCGAATCGACCCCGGCGCGTGCGAAGGCCTCGTGCACCTCGCGCGCGTGCTCCTCGAGCGCGCGGCGCCGCTCGTCGATCGCCGCGTTCGCGCCGCCGGCCGCCACCGCGTCGAGCAGCGCGGCGGCGACGTCGGGGTTGCGCGCGCCGTGGTGGCGGATCGCGTCGAAGCAGCTCGCGACGACCGCTTCGAAGCGCGTCGGATCGGCGACGACGCGCAGCCGGCCGTCGCCGTCGACGCGCTGGCCCGAAGGCATGCGGCGGTCGGCGAGCCGCGCGAGCAGCGCTCCGAGCCGGTGCAGGCACGCGATCGCCGTCTTCGGGTCGTTGATGCCCGGCGAGAGCGCACGCACCGCCATCTCCGAGAGCTGGTCGATTAGGAAGGCCAGGTCCTGGACCGGCGTGCGCTGGTCGCCGAGCCGGAACGCGCCGCACAGCGCGCGGCGGTCGGCGTCGCCGGCGTGTGCGCCCGGAAGCGCGCGCGCGACCACCTCGCCTTCGCGCACGAAGTCGCCCGGACGCGCGCGCACGCGCAGGAGCAGGTCGCGTTCGCGCGCGACGCAGAGCAGCGCCTCGTCGTCGACGACGCGCAGGTAGCCGTCGCGCCCGGCGCGGATCGGGTCGCCGTCGCGGTCGACGCGCTCGAGCCGCTCGCGGTCGACGTCGGAGAACGCCTCGGCCGGGTCTGGCTCGCGCCCGATGCGCTCCGGGAAGAGCTGCGGCAGCTGCTCGTCGATCTCCGCCGCGACCGCGGCGATCACGCTCGAGGCCTGGATCGAGCTCGCCGCGTGGTGGACGAAGTAGATCAGGACGAACAGGCTCGTCACCGCGAGCACGACCGCGGCGGCGGCCGCGAGCATCGGAACCCGCTCCGTCCCCTCGACCGCGCGCAGCACGAGCAGGCCGAAGACGAAGGTCGCCAGGAAGGTGCCGAGGACGAGCTGGCTGCCGCGGTCGCGGAGGAAGGTGCGCAGCAGGCGCGGCCCGAACTGCGACGACGCGAGCGTCAGCGCGACGATGGTGATCGAGAAGACGACGCCGGTGACGGTGATCATCGAGCCGGCGATGACCGACAGCACGGCGCGGGTGCCGTCCGCGTCGGTCTCGGCAATCCACGG
>CAZQYK010000199.1:0-8107 GCA_964597285.1 uncultured Spirochaetales bacterium | reverse complement strand
AATCGCCGAAGACGTTGAGCGTGATCGTCTCGCCGACCTGATAGGTCTGCTGATCTGGGGTGATGCTGAGCGTCGCGGCGGACACGAGGTTCGCGAGGGCCAGCAGACCGAGGATCGCGGGTAGGAAGCGTCGCATGGTCTGAGCATAGGGAATACAAGCTCGCGTTCCCGCAAGGTCACCCCGCGGCCGGGCTCCTCAGAGGTCGCGGATGGATTCTGAGAACAGACAGCCCGGGACGTGCTCCGCCGTTGCGAGATCAACGCGATTCAGCACGTCGTAGCGAGTTCTCATCGCTTACGAGCGAGACTTCGAAAGTGCTCGCGCAGTCGGATGAAGAATCCTCCCGCAACGAGAAGAGTAGCCGCCATCTGCAGCAATGTGGTTCCGGTTCGGGGAAACCCTCGCCAGCTTTCGTAGGCGACGACTGCTACCACCATGGGAATGAACGCAAGAAACACTGTTCGGATACCGAGAACCCAACTCAGCGAAATCAACCGCGGAACGAAATCTAACCCACCATCTCCACCATTCGCGCGATAACAGGACAACACACCAACGACCATTGCTATTAGCATTCCGAGCGAACCAAGATGATCCCAAACGTTAAACGGTCGAGAGCTAGTCGGCGAAAGGATCCAGTCGAGCGCGGCGTCGGCGACACCGATAGCCAGTACGTACTGCAACCCCTGCGCCGCGCTGAGCGGCGCATTGGCGAGTTCGGATTTGAGAGTTTGGATTCTCCAGATATACACGAAATCAAACGCCTCTATTGTGTTGAACCCGTAGTGTCCCGAAACTGGATCGTCACCTCGCTCATGCTGCTTCGCGGTAGTAGTGATTGAGGACTCCGCCGAGTCGTTCACGCCGAACGAGACGACCGTCACCCCGGCTTCTGCTCGAAGCTGAAACGAACCTACCGCTCAGGCCCTGGTGCGGAGGTTCCTCGTGGTAGTGAGACACGTACTCCCGCACCAACTTCCTGAGATGTGCCTCGCCCAAGGGCACGACGCGGTCGAGGCACTCTTCCTGGATCGAGCGGTTGAATCGCTCAACGTATGCATTCAGGTTCGGGCTGCGTCTGGGCAGGCGGACCGGTTCGATCCCGGCATGCTCGAGGCGAACGCGGAACTCCTGAGTGAACACCGGGTCGCGATCCATGATCAGGTAGGCATGGGACAACAGGAATCCATCCACGCTGCTGCCCCTCACCCTGGCGCGTCCTCGCCATCTCACACAACGTGAATCTTGGCGCCATGTCGAATCTGATAGCTCTCGTACTCTTGCGACGAATCATAGATCTCGATAGTGCCACCTTGCGAGAACTCCAGATGCAATGTTCCGTCTTCTTGACCGACCACTTCAGTGATCGAGCTCGACAGAAACCTGACGAGGAGAGCGGCCGACGGCGATGCGTCGTCATAGTCTTCTTCGCATTCGTCGATACGAACGCGGAATCGAGATTCAACCGTAATGGAGATCTCTTTGTCGAACTTTAGGATCACCTCGTTCGAGCCAAAACACACCTGAAGCAATTCGGCATCCGCCAGAAAACTCAGATCTACGTCTTTCGGAAGCCCATGCATCTGACTGGCCTCACTTAGGCGGCTTGGGAACATGAGTTCGGGCCCTCGATTGAGGCCTAGTAACGTTCCCTGGTGGCTTTCCGGTTGAAGGATCAACCGCCTGTCCGTGCTCATTGTATTGCCGCCAGTATCCGTTCGGATACTGTTCCGTGGGTCCCTCCTCTCGCACTGTGTGCCCCGGAGGAAGATCACTCGGCGGATCTTGAGGCGGATTCGTCGGAGATTCGAAGTTGGGAGAAGGCTTTGCCCGGCCGCGGGGTGTAGTCCGGAAGGCCGACGCATTCGAGGATTCGGCGCGCGACCGACGGATCCTCGATCGCGGCGACGAGCCGCAGCGTCGAGCCGCAGCGAGGGCAGCGCAACGCGTCGACGCCGAAGACGCGCATCAGCAGAGCGGCCCAGCGCCGGCGGCGCGGCGGGCTGCCGGAACGGCGAGGATCGGGCGACCGATCGGGTTCAGCCTGCTCGATCTCGGTGTCAGGGGCTGCTTCGGTCGCCGCGTCTCCGGCGATGCCCGGATCTCCTCGAGCACCGCCCCCCGGCACGACGCGCCGGCGCAGGCCCGCGCACGGCGCGAGGACGCCGTGGTAGCGCACCTGATGCGCCCTCGGCGGCGGGATCAGCGGTACGAGGCGCTCGACCAGCTCGCTGCGCTCCATCGCGATGTGGGTGGTGCCGTCGCGCCAGCGGGTCTTGAGCCGCAGCAAGAGGCGCCCGTCGTGCTCCTCGAGGCGCTCCTCGCTCAAGGGGGGGCGGGCGACGTAGCGGCACAGCCGCTCCAGTCGACGGCGGTCGCGGGCGGGAACGGCGACGTCTGCGTGCAGGCTCATCCCGCCGTGCGCGGGGGCGCGAGGTGAGACCTCCGGGTCGGCCGCAGGATCGTTGGCCTCGACGCGATCTCCCACGCGGCGCCACCGCTCGCCGCGCTGCGGTCCGAGTGCGACGCGCGAGCGCAACGAAGCCTGGGCGAGGCACGCGAGCAGCGGCTCGTCGCGCACGAGCGGGTCTTCCGCGCCGTCCACCCCCGCGCGCGTGTCGAGCAGCCGCTCGACCCGCCGCGCCGTTCCCGCCAGGACACGCGCCACGTCGTCTCGCGTCGGAGGGGGGAGGACGAAGAAGTGCGGCGAACCACCCGGATCGGCGACGTATCGGTAGGCGCCGTCGAGCGCGAGCGTGTGGATGTGGAGGTTCAGGTTGAGCGCCGAGCCGAAGCGCTGGAGGAAGGAGACGGCGCCGCACTGCTCGGCGCGCACGTCCCAGTGCGCTCGGACGCGCCGGCGCAGCTCCGCGAAGAGCGCCCGGAGGAACGCGCGCAGGACGGCGCTCGTGAGACTTGCGTCGTAGGCGCAGCGATAGCGAAGTGCGTACGGGAGCGTGAGCACCCGCTGGCGAACCGGGACGACCGGGAGGACGCGCTCCACGAGATGGGCCGCGGTGTCGGCCATGCGGCGGCCGCCGCACGACGGACAGAAACCGCGGCGCTTGCACGAGAAGGGCACGAGGCGATCGTGCCCGCACGCGTCGCAGTGCAGGCGAAGGAAGCCGTGCGCGAGGACACCGCAGCGCAGGAACGCGCGGAGCTCCTGCTCGACGAAGGTCGGCGCTGGGTGCTGGTTGGAACGCGTTCGGGCGAGGAAGGGCTCGAGCTGCTCGCGTACGACGCGATGCAGCACGGTCTGCTCCGGCGAACGCGGACGGTAGGGGTCGTCTGGCTCCGCAGGCCTCGGCGGCATGCGGTGGAGCCGTGCGACGCGCGTGCCGGCTCGTGCGCCTTCGAGGCGGCGCGATGCGCCGGTCCCGAGACCGGGGGTTCACGATCGAGCGGGCCGAGCGTGCACGCCGTGCGGTGCACTGGCCTCGGGCCAGCGAGCGGCTACAGCTCGAAAAGCGGCGTCGCGATGCCGTCGGCGCCGACCGCCCACGGCGTCCAGACCAGGCGGACCGGCTCGACCGCGAGGTCGGACTTGCGCGGGCGCAGCGGGCGCTCCTCGAGCTCGAAGGCGGCCGGGTCGGGCCGCTCGTCGAGCTCGGCGACCTCCTCTTCGAACTCGGCCTCGAGCTCGGCGAGGCGCTCGCGCGCGTCGTCGGCATCGCGCTGCGCGCGCGCCACGTCGCCCTTCTCCTTCGAGATCCGCGAGCCGCGGCTCAGCGTCGTGCCGACGCGCCCGACCGTGCCGGTGCTCAGCGTCTTGCGGCCGAAGAGGGCGCCGAGCACCGCGGCGCCGGCCGAGATCAGCGTGCTCTGCTTCTGCGCCGAGAGCTGCGCCTCCTGCACGCCGACGGCGTCCTCGGCGCGCTGGAGGCGGTCCTGGAGGCGCCGCAGCTTCGGCGCATAGCGCTTGCGCAGCTTGTCGACCGCGAGGTCGCGCTGCTCGCGGCCCTGGTCGGCGAGGCGCGCGCGGAAGTCGCCCTCCTCCTCGTCGCCGTCCGACCACGCCTTCAGGTCGGCGCAGTGCCACAGCGGCAGCGTGCGCTCGCGATACGCGGCCGACGCGAGCCGCTTCGCCCAGCCGGCATAGCTCTTCGCGCGCGCGGCGGCGGCCGGAAGCGGCGCGTAGGCCGCGTCGGGCTCGCCGTCGGACGCGAGCGGCGGCAGCGCGCCCTCGCTCCAGGTCGCGTCGGCCCACGGGTCGGCCGGCGCCTTCCCGTCGCCGAGCGGCGCGAGCACGACCTCCTGCCGCCAGCGGCCGATCCCGCGCCGGCTCTGCGCGAAGTGCAGCTGCACCGACGACAGCAGCGCCGGCCGGTACAGCAGCCGCGCGCCGTCGGACGGCGGCCGGTCGGCCTCGAGGAAGCCCTGCGGCACGTCGGGCGGCACGACCGGCCGCTCGGACTTCGCGGGCTCTCGCGTCCGCACCGCCGCGGGCGCGGCCGCGGCCGGCGCCGCGGCGGCGGGCGCCGGCCCCGCGTCGACGAGCCGCTTGATCTGCACGCGCGTCAGCGGGCCGCGCAGGTACGACATCGCCCAGCGCGTGTGGAAGAGCACCGGGCCGTCGTCGTGCACGTTGTTCATCAGGAACACGCGGCTCGCGAGCCCGGACAGCACCTGCTCGGTGCGCGCGCGGTCGAAGCCGGCGCCGGTCGCGCCCGCGGCGCCCTCGAGGCCGTCGAGCACGCGCGCCTTGTCGCGCTCGGTCTGGAGCCGGCCGAGGAACCAGGTGCCGGTGTTCGACAGGCCCTTGTAGTCGAGGTCGACGGGGTTCTGCGTCGCGAGCACGCAGCCGAGGCCGTAGGCGCGCGCCTGCTTCAGCAGCGTCAGCATCGGGGTCTTCGACGGCGGGTTCGCCGTCGGCGGGAAGTAGCCGAAGACCTCGTCCATGTAGAGCAGCGCGCGCAGGCTCGAGGTGCCGGGCTGGCTGCGCATCCACGCGACGACCTCGTTCAGCAGCAGCGTCACGAAGAACATCCGCTCGGCGTCGGAGAGGTGCGCGATCGACAGGATGCTGACCCGCGGCCGGCCGTCCTCGCCGTGCAGCAGCCGGCGGACGTCGAGCGGCTCGCCCTCCATCCAGCTCGAGAAGCCCGGCGACGCGAGCAGGTTGTTCAGCGACATCGCGAGCGCGAAGCGCTCCTGCGCGGGGAAGAAGCCCTCGAGATCGACCACGCCGACGCGCTCGAAGGGCGGGTCCTGGATCGCGGCGATCAGCGCCGCGAGATCGAGGTCGCGCCCGTCGCGCCACGCGCCGTCGAGGAGGTTCGAGAGCAGGATGTGCTCGCGGCTGCGGATCGGGTCGGAGCCCTTGCCGAGCAGCGCGAGCAGCCCCGACACCGCCGAGCGCACGCGCTCGCGCAGCGCGTCGTCGTCGTCGCGGAGTGCTGCCGGCGGCGCGTCGAAGGAGCGCAGGACCGAGAGCGGGCGCCCGGCGCTCGAGCCCGGCGTGTAGATCGCGAAGTCGGCCGCGGCGCGCAGCCGCGCGATGCGCGCGCCGTCCTGGCCCCACGACGCGAGTCCCTCGCGCCACTTCGCCGCGGCCTCGCGCGCGTAGTCGTCCGGCGACATCCCCTTGCGCACCGCCTCACCCTCGTCGACCCACGGGCGGAAGTCCTCCGGCGCGAGGTTGGGGAAGGTGAGCAGCAGGTTCGCGATGTCGCCCTTCGGATCGATCGCGAGCGCCGGGATGCCGTCGAGCGCCGCCTCCTCGAGCAGCGACAGGCACAGACCGGTCTTGCCCGAGCCGGTCATGCCGACGCACACCGCGTGCGTCGTCAGGTCCTTCGCGTCGTAGAGCAGCGGCTCGGGGCGGACCTCGGCCCGGTCGGCGTCCCACAGACGCCCGAGGTAGAACGCGCCGAGCTTCTCGTACGCGGGCAGCTCCATCCGCTCAGCGCGGCCGCAGCGCGTTCAGCTCGCGGCCGTTGTCGCGCAGGATCCTGCGCTGCGTCGCCTCGTCGAAGTGCGCGACGTCCTGGAGGTAGTCGAGCGGCTCGGGCATGCCCTCGATGTGCGGCCAGTCGGAGCCGAAGATCACGCGCTCGGCGCCCATCAGCCGCACCACCTCGTCCACGTCGTCCTCCCAGAAGGGGTTGATCCAGACGTTGCGGCGGAAGATCTCCGACGGGTCCTCCTCGTAGTAGCCCGGCATGCGGTTCTTCGACTGCTCGAGCTTGCGGAACAGGTCGGGCAGGAACTCGGAGCCGTTCTCGACCGACGCGACGCGCAGGTTCGGATGGCGCTCGAAGAGCTTCTCGTAGGCCAGCGTGATCAGGAAGTCGTAGGCCGCGCGCTCGATCAGGAAGGACTTGACCGAGGGCTTGTAGTTGCTGCCCTCGAAGGTCGACGCGAAGCCGTCGCGCGTGTAGCCGTGGGTCGTGTAGCCGGAGTCGCCGGCGTGGACCACGACGCAGACGCCCGCCTCGGCGGCGCGCGACCAGAAGGGATCGAAGATCGGATCGGCGGGCGAGCGCGGACCGTCCGCGGTCCAGACCGCCGCCGGGCGCATCACGACGACGCGCGCGCCCTGCGCGAGCGCCCAGTCGAGCTCGCGGCAGGCGAAGTCGACGTCGGCGAGCGTCAGGTACGGCGCGGAGAAGATCACGCCCTTGTAGTCGCAGCCCCAGTCCTCGTCGAGCCAGCGGTTGAACGCGTGGACGAGGGTCTTCAGCGCCTCGAGGTCGTGCTTCAGCAGCTCCTCGTAGAGGACGCCGAGCGTCGGGAAGAGCCACACGCCCTCGAGGCCCTGCCGCTCGACCACCGCGACGCGGGCGTCGCGGTCCATGTAGTGCGCCGGCAGCGGCTCGCGGTCGCGCAGCATCTCGAGGGGGTTGCGGCCGTGCGGATTGCCGCGGAAGTACTCGTACATCGCGCCGGGCTTCGCGATCGGGTCCCAGGTGGGGTTCGCGACGGCGCGCGACAGCACGCCGCCGACGACGTGGTACCTGCGCCCGCCGATCTCGGCCCACTGCACGCAGCGCGGCTGCATCGGCTTCGGGACGTGGCGCGTGAACGCGTCGGCCGCCTCGTAGTAGTGGTTGTCGCAGTCGAAGGCCTTGTAGGAGAGGGAAGGCATCGGGGTCTCCTCCGGGAGGGCGAAGCTAGCATCGGGTCCGCAGCGGCGCGCCGTTGCGATATCCTGCCGGCCCCACTGATCGGAGACCCGTCATGTCCCGGATTCCGACCGCGTTCGCGCTCGGCGCACTCCTGCTCGGCGGCTGCACGTGGGTGCAGCTCACCGGACCCGGAGAGGCGGTGCGCGTCGGCACGTCCGCGCAGGTCGCGCACTGCGAGAAGCTCGGCTTCACGCACTCGAAGACCAGCGCGAGCGCCGGCATCTTCTCGCGCAGCCAGGAGAAGATCGATCGGGAGCTCGAGTACCTCGCGCGCAACGAGGCGGCCGAGATGGGCGGCGACACGATCGTTTCCCAGGGCCCGACGACGGCCGAGGGCCGGCGCTCCTTCGACGTCTACCGCTGCGCCGGCGACTACTGAGCGCGCGGCTACGAGCGTCGTCGCTGCTGCGCCCGCCACGCCGCGGCGGCGCCGCCGAGCACCGCGACGCCGGACAGGCTGGCGGCGAGGTCCTCGAGCGAGAAGGTGCGCAGCGGCAGCCAGATCTGGCTCAGCTCGTCTGCCGCGGCGAGCGCCGCGACGGCGCCGAGCACGAGGGCTTCCGACGCGCGCCTCCCGCCGACGCGGCGCCCGGAGAGCGCGAGCACGGCGAAGAAGGCGAGCCCGCCCATCAGCAGGAAGTGACCCGGCTTGTCGTCGAGAGAGAGCCCGAACGGGCGTCGCACCCAGCCCGGGCGGGTGCTCGCGATCGCGCTCAGCGCGACGGCGCCCGCGAGCCACGCGGCCGCGGCCCAGAGCAGCGCGTCGCGCAGCCAGCCGACGCGCCGCCGCATCACGACGCGCCGGCTCCAGTCGAGTCCCCAGCCGCGCTCGGTCTCGATCACGCGCTCGTGCACCGGCCGCAGCTCGCCGCGGGCGAGCACGCGGAAGCCGAGCCGCTCGTACCACGGCGCGTTCCACGGCACGTCGGCGTAGGTCGTCAGCGTCAGCTGCGTGTGCCCGCGCCGGCGCGCGGCG
>CAZQYK010000198.1:0-8464 GCA_964597285.1 uncultured Spirochaetales bacterium | reverse complement strand
CTCAACTGCGCCGCCTTTCCCGACACCCTGCTCGAGAGCGAGCTCTTCGGCGCGCTGCGCGGCGCCTACACCGGCGCGGACCGCGACAAGAAGGGCCTGTTCGAGACCGCGGAGGGCGGCACGCTCTTCCTCGACGAGGTCGGCGAGACCTCACCGCCGCTCCAGGCGAAGCTGCTGCGCGCGCTCCAGGAGCGCGAGGTGCGCCCGCTCGGCGCCGCGCGGACACGGCGGGTGGACGTGCGGGTCGTCGCCGCGACGCACCGGCTGCTGCGCCGCGAGGTCGCGCGCGGCCGCTTCCGCGAGGACCTGTACTTCCGGCTGCACGTGTTCCCGATCCGGCTGCCTCCGCTGCGCGAGCGCCCCGAGGACGTGGTCCCGCTCGCCGAGCACTTCCTCGCGCGCCACGGGCGCGCCGAGTCGAAGCCCGGCTGCCGCCTCGCGCCCGACGCGTGCGCGCGGCTGCGTGCGCTCCGGTGGCCCGGCAACGTCCGCGAGCTCGAGAACGCGATCCTCCGAGCGCTCGTCACCGCGAGCGCGGGCGCGCGGCTCGACGCGTCGTGCTTCCCGGACCCCGCCGACGCCGAGCCGCCGGCCGACGAGCCGCGGACCGAGAGCCCAGCGGCCGGAGACGAGCCGCTGAGCGAGAGCCTCGCGCGCGCCGAAGCGCGCCTGATCCGCGCCGCGCTCGCCCGCCACGGCGGCCGCCGCAGCGAGACCGCGCGCCACCTCGGCCTGACCCGCGAGGGGCTCTACAAGAAGATGAAGCGGCTGGGGATCGAGTAGGCCCGATGGCGGACACGAGGGGCCTGGTGCAATCTATGCACATGAAACGCACGAATCTTGTGCTTGATGGTGAGCTCCTCGAGGAGGCCACGCGGCTCTCCGGCGAGAAGACCTACTCGGCCGCCGT
The DNA here is from genome assembly GCA_964597285.1 of uncultured Spirochaetales bacterium. Lineage (GTDB taxonomy): Bacteria > Myxococcota_A > UBA9160 > UBA9160 > SMWR01 > JAHEJV01. Next base: position 7,554 of record CAZQYK010000198.1, on the reverse strand, counting down.
GATGCGGGCCCTCGAGGACTTCGTGCGCCGCGCCAAGGCGCGTCGGATCCTCGAGCTGCGCGGCTCCGGTGCCTGGGAGGGTGATCTCTCGGAGATGCGAGGCGAACGGCGCGGCAAGAAACGCGCCTCGTGATCCTCGTCGATACGTCGATCTGGATCGAGGTGTTCCGGGCGCGCCGCCCTCTCGACCTCGAGTCCCTGCTCGACTTCGACGAGGTCGTGACCTGCCTCCCCGTCGTGCAGGAGGTGCTCCAGGGCTTCCGCGACGAGCGCGCGCATCGGAACGCGCGCGAGGCGATGCTCTCCCTTCCCATCGTCGAGTCCCCGATGGACGAGGCGCTGGTCCTGGAGGCCGTGGACCTCCATCGAACCGCCCGACGAAGCGGACGGACGGTCCGCTCCTCGGTGGACTGCCTCATCGCCGCCAGCGCCATCCGCCACGACCTCGAAGTCCTCCATCGGGACAGGGACTTCACGGCGATCGCAGTGGTTTCGCCGCTTCGCGAGCGAACGCCTTGAGCGCGCGGCCGCTCAGCGCGCGCGACGCGCCGCGAGGCCGAGCAGCGCGACCGCGCCGGCGAGACACGCGACTCCCGTGGCGGGCTCGGGCATCACCGAGAGCGACTGCTGCGCGACGCCGACGTCGTTGAAGACGAGGCTTCCGGAGACGACGCGCGTCGTGAGCTTGCCGGCGACGAGCTGGATGTTGCGAGCGCCCATCGCGCTCACCGAGTCGTCGCCAGCCGCCGAGATCGTGAACACGTCGACCCTGCCGGCGGTCGTCATGCCCGTCCGGCGCACGATCACCCGTCCGGTGGTCCACGGGAAGTGGACCGAGGTGCGCACCGCGGTCGGAGCGGGAACCGGAACCCCGCTGCCCGCGATCAGACCCGACGGCGTCTGGGTGTACGCCGCGTAGACGGCGCCGGTCGGCTGCGCCCGCGCGACGTACGCGGCGTAGCCCCGCCCGGCGCCGCGGCTCGCCGAGGCGAGCGCGCAGCCCGAGTGCGGACCCGCGCAGGGCTCGAGCGGGTAGACCGCGACCGACATCGAGCCGAGCGCGCCGAAGAGCGGCTGGCGCCGGACGACGCGGCTGAATGCGGACGCCGCCCGCGCGACCGCGGACATCGTGCCGCCGAACCCGCCGGGGCTGTTCGTCCCGGAGAGGTTCTTGACGATCATCCGGCGCCCGCTCGCTGCCGCGCTCGGCGCCGGGCAGCCGGAGCCCACGCCGGGGCACCAGGTGAAGGTCGCGCCGGCGCGGCCGGTCTGCCCCGTCCACGCTCCGGCCTGGAGCACGCGCCAGGGCGCGGTGTTGGCGCCGTTCGCCATGCTGCCGCCGACCGGCGTGAGCCGCGCCGACGCGGGCTGCGGTCCACCGAAGGCCCAGCTCGTCGCGACCTGGAGCGTCCGCGTCCCGGCGACGAGCGACGCGACCGCGAGCTGCGCCGGCTGCGCCAGGAAGCCGGTCGGTACGGTGAGCCGCCCTCCGACCGCCGCAGGCGAGTCGCTGCCGGAGGTCGAGAAGGTCGCCGCGCCCGGCGCGCAGCCGGCGAACGCGAGCGCGCGCGTCGCGAGCGACGGCACGGTCTTCGGGGCGGGGCTCTGCGACTGGCTCGCGGTGCCCCAGACGAAGTCGGCGCACGCGGCGGCGCCTGTCAGCGGAAGCACCAGGAAGCGCCCCTCCTGATCCGCATAGCGGCCGGTGAGCGAGTAGACCTGCTGGGCTGCCGCGTCGCCGACGGCGAGCGCGGCCCACAGCAGCGCGCACGAAGCGACGCCGAGAGCTCGCTGGCGGTCCACGGTCACCTCCTGCGTGGTCCGTCCCGCGTCCACCCTAACACGCTCGGGCGCAGCGGCACGGAGCAAGCTAGGTCGTTCGCGATGCGAATCAGCTCTGTCGCGGCTCCGCCACGAGATGGAGGCGCTCGAGGCGGCGCACGAAGATGCTGTTCGCGTAGCACGGTGGGCTCGTCCTGGAGAGTGCGAGCCCGTGCGACGCGATCCCGACGGCCTGCACGCGGTCGACCGCGCCGTCGCGCCGTAGCGCCGCCCGCGTCCAGCCGCGCACCGGGCCCTCGAGCCCCGCGACGCGCCGCGCGGCGAGGCGGGGCTGCGCGAGCGCGCGGTGCACCGCGTGCTCGGGGTGGTCGGCGGTCGCGATCACGTGGCCCGGCCCGTCCGCCGGCAGCTCGAACACCGCGGGCTCGCCGCCGGGGCCGCGCATCAGCACCCCGGTCAGTGTCGAAGAGCTCGTCGGGCCGACCGGAGTAGAGCGGCGCACGCATCGGCGCGCCAGCGTATCCGCTGGGGCCAGGACCGGGGCGCAACGCCGCGGACGCTCCCGGTCGCGGGGCGGAAACCCCTTGAAGCCACTAGAGTGGGCCGCCGATGAGTCCGCCGATGAGGGAGATCAGCGGGTGGGGTCGGGTTCCGCGGGTGCTCGCGGACGAGGAGGTCTCGAGCCGCCTCGAGCTCGCGAGCGCGGACGCGACGCTGACGCGCGGCCTCGGGCGCTCGTACGGCGACGCGTCTCTGCCGGCCGAGGCCGGCGCGCGGGTGCTCGGCACGCGCCGCGGCGACCACATCCTCGCGTTCGACCCGGAGCGTGGGGTGCTCCGCGCCGAGGCGGGCTTCTCGCTGCGCGAGCTGAACGAGATCTTCCCGCCGCGCGGCTGGGCGACGCCGGTCACGCCGGGAACGCAGTACGTGACGCTCGGCGGGATGGTCGCGTCGGACGTGCACGGCAAGAACCACCACGTCGCCGGCTGCTTCGGCGAGCACGTGCGGGCGCTGCGGATGCGCGTCGGCGACGGGCGCGTGCTCGAGGTGAGCGAGGAGACCGAGCCCGAGCTCTTCCGCGCGACGCTCGGCGGCATGGGCCTCACCGGACACGTGCTCGAAGTCGAGGTCCAGCTCGAGCGGATCCCGAGCTTCTGGATCCGGCGGCGCAGCGAGCGCGCTGGAAGCCTCGACGAGCTGCTCGAGCGGCTCGCCGGGGCGAGCGAGCACTGGCCCTTCACGCTCGCGTGGCTCGACACGACCGCGAGCGGCGCCGCGCTCGGGCGCGGCATCGTCACCGCCGGCCGCTACGCCGAGCCCGACGAGGCGCCGGCCGAGCCGCCGCGCATGCGCGAGCGCTTCGCGGTGCCCTTCGACCTGCCCGGCTGGTTCGTCGGCCCGTGGAGCATCCGGCCCTTCAATCACCTCTACTACCGCTGGCACGGCGCGCTCGCGCGCGAGGGCGTCGTGCACCCGCAGCCCTTCTTCTACCCGCTCGACGCGGTGCTGCACTGGAACCGCCTGTACGGGCGGCGCGGCCTGGTGCAGTACCAGTGCGTCGTCCCGGAGTCCGGAGACCCGGCGCTCTTCCGGCGGCTGCTCGAGGTGATGAGCGAGCACGGCGGCGCGTCGCCGGTCTCGGTGATCAAGAACTGCGGCGCGCAGGGCCGCGGCATGCTCTCGTTCCCGATGCTGGGCATGTCGCTCGCGCTCGACCTCCCGTACCGGCCCGGCCGCACCGAGGCGCTCGTCGACGCGCTCAACGAGCGCGTGATCGCCGCCGGCGGGCGCATCTACCTCGCGAAGGACGCCCTGACGCGCCGCACCGACTTCGCGCGCATGGAGCCGCGCCTCGCGCACTGGAACGAGGTTCGGCGCAAGTGGGACCCGGAGCGCCGCATCGAGAGCGCGCTGTCGCGCCGGCTGCTGGACGAGACGCCGTGAAGGTCGTGATGCTCGGCGCCACGCGCGGCATGGGACGCTCGCTCGCGCGCAAGCTCGCTGCCCGCGGCGAGCGGATCTTCCTGCTCGGCCGCACCGCCGAGTCGCTGCGGTGCAGCGCGGCCGACCTCGAGGCGCGCGGCGCACCGGCGCCGGTCGGCAGTGCGCACTGCGACCTGCTCGAGCCCGACGGCTTCGAGGCCGCGCTCGAAGCCGCCGACCGCGCGCTCGGCGGCTTCGACACCGCGGTGCTGAGCGCCGGCCTGTACGGCACGCAGGACGAGCTCGAGGTCGACGCGACGCGCCGGCGCGAGCTGCTGATCGCGAACTTCGCGTACAGCGTCGAGTGGTGCGAGGCGGTGCGCCGCCGGCTGATGTCGCGCGACGGCGGCACGCTGTGCGTCTACTCGTCGGTCGCCGGGCTGCGCGGGCGCAAGCCGGTGGTCTTCTACGGCGCCGCGAAGGCGGGGCTCACCTGCTACCTCGAGGGCCTCGACCACCGCTACGCGCTCCAGGGGCTGCGCGTCGTCAGCGTGCTGCCGGGCTTCGTGCACACCGAGATGACCGACGGGCTCGCGCCCCCGCCCTTCTCCGGCCAGCCCGACGCGGTCGCCGACGTCGTGCTGCGCTCGATCGACCGCGCGAAGCCGCTGACCTACGCGCCCGGCATCTGGCGCGCGATCCTGCTCGTGGTGCGCGCGCTGCCGCGCGCGGTGATGCGCCGCGTGGCGTTCTAGAGCCGGCGCGCTCGCCGGCTACGTGAACCAGCTCTTGCGCGCGGCGAGGCCGTCGTCGATCAGGCGCCGGATCTCGTCCTTGACGACCTCGACGCGCTTCTCGACCGCGGCGTCCTCCTCGTTCGCGTCGCCCTCGAAGAGCAGCGGCGAGCCGAAGTGGATGTGGAACTTCACCGGCAGCGGAAGGAATCCCGCGAGCCCGAGGAAGGGGAAGGTCGCCGTGATCGGAAAGGCCGGCGAGCCGATCAGGCGCCCGAGCGGCCGCAGGTTCGCGAGGCCCGGCGACTGCTCCTCGCCGCCGACGATGCCGATCGGCACGATCGGCGTGTGCGTCTCGAGCGCGAGCCGCATGAAGCCTAGGCCGAAGCGCTGCAGCTGGTAGCGCTGCCGATAGGTCTTGACGAAGCCGCGCTCGCCCTCCGGGAAGGCCATGATCGCCTCGCCCTGCTCGAGCAGCTGCACGCAGTTCTCGGGCCGGCCGACGACGCTCCCCATCCGGTGCATCATCACGTTGAAGAAAGGCAGCGTCGGAAGGAAGTACTCGCCCATGCCGCGCACGATGCGCGGCGGCTCTCCCTCGAGGAAGAGCGCCATCGCGAGCATCGCGCCGTCCCACGCGAAGGTGTTGCCGGCGTGGTTCGCGATCAGCAGCACGCGGCCGTTCGGCACCTTGTCGACGCCGCGCGCCTCGACGCGCAGGTAGTGGCGGTAGACGAGAGACATCACGAGCATCGGGTAGCGCGACGCGGCCGGCTCCATCCCGAAGCGGTCGAAGCCGTACTCGTTGATCCGCGTCGGGATCCGCGCGTTGCGCTCGTCGATCTCCGCGAGCAGGTCGCGCACCGCATCGGGCGCGAAGCGCTCGATCAGCCCGGCCTCCGGCGTGCGCGCGCGGGCGACGCTGCGGGTCGGGGTGGTCTCTCGTTCCATCACAGCTCCGCGCGCAGCCGCGCGAGCGCGGCGTCCCAGGCGGCTCGCGACGCGACCGCGTCGTATCGGTCGGCCTGCACCGCGTCGAAGAATCCGTGCTGCGCGCCCGGAAGCACGCGCAGCTCGAAGCCGGCACCCTCGCGGCGCAGCCGCGCGCCGAGCGCCTCGAGGCCGCCGGTCGTGACGGCCGGGTCCTTCTCGCCGACGAGCGCGAGCAGCGGCGCCTCGACGCCGGCGAGCGAAGCGGCGTCGAGCCCGGCGAGCGCATCGACTCCGCCGAAGGCGACGAGCGCGGCGATGCGCCCGCCGCGCGCCGCAGCGTCGAGTGCGAGCGCGGCGCCGCGGCCGAAGCCGACGACGCCGAGCCGCGCGCCCTCGGTCGGCGTCTGCGCGAAGAGTTGCTCGAGAGCGGCGTCGACGCGCGCGCGCTCGGCCTCGGTCGGCGGGGCCAGGGCGACGTCCGGATCCGCATCGGGCGGGACGACGCCGAGCGCGACGAAGCCGTGGCGTGCGAGCCTCGCGCACGACTCCGCGACGAGCTCGGCCTCGCGGGCGCCGCCGGCGAGCACGAGCACGCCGGGGCCGCGGCCGGCGTCGGGGACGACGAGCCGCGTCGCCGACTCCGGCAGCACCTCCTCGCCTCGCCCCACGCTCGCCCTCCCACCCGCGACGTCGCGCGCGTGCGAGCATACCGTACCTCGACTTGTACACTGGCTCGGATGAGCCTTCCCGGCCCGGTGTCGCTCCCGCCCGCGGTCGGGTCGCTGCTCGCCGACCTCGCGCGGTGCGGCCACGCGGCGCACGTCGTCGGCGCCGCGGCGCTCGCGCTGCTCGAGGGCGAGGCGGTCGGCGAGCTCGAGGTCGCGACCTCGGCCAGCGCCGCCGAGCTGCTCGCCGCGCACCCCGCCGCCGTCGTGCTCGACGCAACCCGCCGGCGCCTGATGCTCCCGACCCCCGACGGCCCGGTCGACCTCGTTCCGTACGCGGACGGCGACGACCTCAAGGCGGTGCTCGCACGGCGCCGCTTCGCGCTGCACGCGCTCGCGATCGATGCCGACGGCACGGCGCTCGATTCCTTCGAGGGCTGGTCCGACGCGCGGCGCGGACGGCTGCGCTGCATCGGGAGCGCCGCCTCCCACGTCGCCGCCGATCCGCTCGTCGCGCTGCGCGCGCTGCGCCTCGTCGCGACGCGCGACGTCGAGCCCGACCCCGAGCTCGCCGCGGCGCTGCCGGCCGCGGCCCACGCGCTCGCGACGGTCCGCGCGGCGGCGCTGCGCGCCGAGCTGCACGCGCTGCTGCTCGGGCCCCGCGCCGGCCGCGCGCTCGAGTGGCTGCGCGACACCGGGCTCGCGGCGGTGCTCGCGCCCGGGGCAGCGCCCGACGCGCCGCGCGTCGTCGACGCGCTGCCGCCCGACCTCGTGCTGCGTCTCGCCGCCTGGCTGCGTGGCGGCCGCGCCGTGCGCGCGCTGCGCCGGCTGCGCGAGCCGCGCGAGCGCGTCGTCGCGGTCGAGCGGCTGCTGCACCTGCACCCGGTCGACGCGTCGGTGCGGCCGTCGCAGGACGCGCGCCTGCGCCGGCTCGCGCGTCGCTCCGGCGGGCTGCTGCCGGGGCTGCTCGCGCTGCGCGACGCGGAGGTCGCCGCCGGCAGCGCCGACGACGACGCGCGGCGCCGCGTCGAGCGCCTCCGCGCCGCGCTCGCGCGCGTGCAGCCCGCGCGTCCCGCCGCCCCCGACGCGCTCGCGCTCGACGGGCGCGCGGTGATGGAGATCCTCGGCTGCGCGCCCGGCCCCGAGGTCGGCCGGGCGCTGCGCCACCTGGCGAAGACCGTCGAGGCCGATCCCGCCTGCAACACCGCCGACGCGCTGCGCGAGCGCCTGCTCGCGTGGCGCAGCGACCCCGGGGCGGACTGAAGGAGGACGGGCGCATGTCGGATCCGAGCGTCGGCCTGGCCACGCGCTGCGGCAAGAACCCGGTCGTCGTGCGCGACCTGCCCACCGCGTGGGGCTTCGTCGCGAACCGCGTCTACTTCGCGATGATCCAGGAGGCGCAGCGCGTCGTCGACCAGGGCGTCGCGTCCGCCGAGGACGTGAACCGCCTGATGGTGGACTGCTTCAACTGGCCGGTCGCGCCCTTCGCGATGGTCGAGGGCGCGACGAAGGGGTGG
>CAZQYK010000197.1:0-12897 GCA_964597285.1 uncultured Spirochaetales bacterium | reverse complement strand
GTCGTGCACCACCCCGGCTCGGTCGAGGCCACGCCGAGCCACGAGACGCGCTCGCGCACCGTCGTCGTCGACGTCTACGAGGGTGCGAGCGACCGGCTGCTGTGGCGCGGAACGAGCCGCGACGCGCGCAGCGCGCGCAGGATCGACCCCGACGAGCTGCGCGAGCGCGTGCGCGCGATCGCGAGCCGCTTCCCGTAGCGGCGACGCGCGCTCCGATCAGAAGCGGCTGCGCCGCGGGAGCCCGAGCTGCATGCGCAGCGGGTTCTCGACGGCCTGGATCACCGCCTCTTCGGAGACGAGCTTGAACACCGCGTGGCCGAGCTCGTGCGCGAGCACCGTCTCGGGCAGCGCCGGCAGCAGGCCGTCCTCGGTGTGGACGAGCGGCCGGCTCGTCGGGTCGAACGCGATGCGCACGCCGAGCTCACGGCCCGGCACGCGCCAGCGCGTGAAGTTGTCGCCGCGGCGGTTCAGCTCGATCAGCAGCGGCCCGCCGAGCGCGCCGGCGTCGATCAGGTCGCGCGCCTGGCGGCCGATCGGCGTCGCGAGAACGTGGCGCAGCGCCGCCTCGGCGAGCGGGCGCTCGGCCGCGTCGCCGCCGACGAAGTGCACCGAGAGCGGCAGGGCCGGCACCGGCAGCGCCGGCGCGACGACCGGAAGCGGCGCGGGCGGCGGCTGGAAGGGATGCAGCGCGCGCGTCGTGAACGCGGAGGCCGCGGCGAAGGCGATCAGCAGCGCGCGCCAGAGCATTCCGCGCTCAGCCGGTCGTCGAGCCGGTGTTCTGCCCGCCGCCGGTCACCCGCGCCACCCTGCCCGTCACTTCGAACATCGCGCTCCCCGCGTCAGCCGAAGATCAGATCGTAGGCCTGCTTCGAGTCCCAGTACTCCTGGAAGCGCGCGACCTTGCCGCCGCGGCACTTCACGAGGAAGAGGTAGTCGTTGACGTAGTCGCGACCCTTGCGCGTCTTGCAGGTCATCGTGAACTGGAAGACGACGTGGTCGTCTTCGGCGTCGAGGAAGAGCCGGTGCGGCTGCTGCATCGTCTCGGGCAGGTAGCCGCCCTCGACCTGCTTGCCGCTGTTCGCGACGCGCAGCACCGCGTCCCAGCCGACGTGCTCGAGCGCGTCGCCGGCGCCGGGGATCGGCATCGAGCGCGTCGTCACCCACGTGACGTCGTCGGTGCACACCGAGCGCGCGAGGTCGGGATCGGTCCAGAGGTTCTCGAAGAGGGTCCGAACGGCCCTCTTGTTGCGCGATTCGTCGCGCGGCCCGTCTGCCGCCTCGCCCATGCCGCCTCCACGCCGGAGGCCCCATTCTAGGCGACGGCCGCGGGGTTTCTCCTCCGAATCCGCGCGAGCGGTCCGGCGGCCCGGGATCAGCGCGCGCGCGCGGCCGGCAGCGGCTTTCGCAGCGCCACGGCGACGCCGTCGCGCAGCTCCTTCGCGTCGTCCCACGCGTCGGTGCGGGCGACGCGCTCGAGCGACTGGTCGTCGCCCTCGACGAGGCGCTGGAGCAGCGCGAGGCCGCCGGCACCCTCGAAGCGCAGCTCGCCGCGCGGCGACAGCACCGCGACGTGGAGCGACGCCGCGGCCATCTCGCCGGTGACGCCGAGGCGCGTGACCTTGAAGCCGCCCTCGGGATAGGCGTCGACCGACTCGTACTCCTTGCCCGGGATCGTCAGGTAGCGGTTCACGCCGTCCCAGCTCGCGCTGCGGCCGGCGACCTTCGCGACGCGGGTCACGAGCGACGGGAACACGATCGCGCCGCAGTCGGCCTGCTCGGCGATGCGCCGCGCGAAGCGGGCGTAGACCGCGTAGACGTCGGCGGCGTCCTGCTCGGCGGTCGCCTCGGCCATCACCTCCCGCCACAGCGCCGCTGCGCTCTCGCGCTCGAGCGCCGCGACCGGCAGGTCCTGCGCTCGGAAGTGGTCGAGCAGCGCGCTCCACACCGGCTCGACGCCGTCGGCGACCTCCGGCTCGGCGCGCACGCCGAGGTTCGGTGGCACGAGCACGATCCGGCGCGAGCGCGTGTCCGACTCGAACACGGTCGCGGGCAGCTCGTCGGCGCGCAGCGGCGCGGCGGAGAGCAGCAGGGCGGTGGTGCAGAGGAGGAGCGCCGCAGCGGCGCGAGGGCGGTTCGACATGGGTAGCTCCGACGCCTCGGGGCGAGGTGAGATCCGTCCGGGGGTGCGACCCGAGTGCCGTCGCCGGCCCGGCGGGTGCGTCGGGGCACATCGACCCGACCGCCGCGCCGCTTGAGTGAAGAAACCTGGAACGCCGCGGCGCAGGTGCGACAATCCCCCGAATGAGGGAGACGCGCCCGTCGTACTGCCGCTTCTGCTTCAACGCCTGCGCGATGCTCGTCGACTTCGAGGACGGCCGGCCGGTCGCAGTGCGCGGCGACAAGTCGAACCCGATCTACCGGGGCTACTTCTGCGTGAAGGGGCAGCAGCTGCTCGAGGCGTGGCGGCACCCCGAGCGCCTGCTCCACTCGCAGAAGCGCGGCGAAGACGGCGTCCACCGGCCGATTTCCTCGGCGCGCGCGCTCGACGAGATCGCCGAGCGGTTGGCCGCGATCCGCGAGCGGCACGGCCCGCGCGCGATCGCACTCTACAGCGGCACCTTCAGCACGGCGAACCCCGCCAGCGGCAGCCTCGCGACCGCGTGGATGAAGGCCCTCGGCTCGCGGATGGCGTTCAACTCGAACACGATCGACCAGCCCGGCAAGGCGCTGGCGCAGGCGCTGCACGGGCGCTGGCTCGCGCCCTTCCAGGACTTCGCGAGCTCGCGCGTCGCGCTGCTGGTCGGCGTGAACCCGCTCGTCGCGATGTCGGGCGGCCTCCCGCAGGGCAGCCCGGGCCGCTTCCTTTCCGACGCGCTCGCGCGCGGGATGGACGTGATCGCGATCGACCCGCGGCGCACCGAGACCGCGCGCCGCGCGACGCTGCACCTCCAGCCGCGGCCCGGCGAGGACGCGGCGATCGTCGCGTGCCTGCTGCGCACGATCCTCGCCGAAGGGCTCCACGACGCGGCGTTCTGCGCCGAGAACGTCTCGGGGATCGACGCGCTGCGCGCGGCGGTCGAGCCGTTCACGCCGGAAGCGGTGGCGGCGCGCGCCGACGTTCCGGCCGCGCAGCTCGCCGACGCCGCGCGCCGCTTCGCGCGCGCGGGCCGCGGCGTCGCGACGGCCGGCACCGGGCCGAACATGTCCGGCAACGGCACGCTGCTCGAGTACCTGCTGCTGTGCCTCAACACGCTCTGCGGGCGCTGGCTGTGTGCCGGCGAGCGCGTCGCGAACCCGGGCGCCGTCGTGCCGGCCTTCCCGGCGGTCGCCCAGGCGCAGCCGCCGTGGCGGGCCTGGGGCTTCGGCGAGAAGCTGCGCGTGCGCGGCTTCACGAACACCGCCGCCGGCATGCCGACGACGGCGCTCGCCGACGAGATCCTGATGCCGGGCGACGGCCAGGTGCGCGCGCTCGTGAACCTCGGCGGCAATCCGGTGGCCGCGTGGCCCGACCAGCGCAAGACGCTCGCTGCGATGCGCGAGCTCGAGCTGCTGGTGCAGATCGACATCAAGATGTCGGCGACCGCGCGCCTCGCGCACTACGTCGTCGCGCCGAAGCACTCGCTCGAGATGCCCGGCTTCACGCTGAACCAGGACTATCTCGCGCTCTACGGCGTCGGGTTCGGGTATCCGGAGGCCTACGGCCAGTACACGCCGGCGATGGTCGAGCCGCCCGAGGGCTCGGACCTGATCGAGGAGTGGGAGTTCTTCTACGAGACGGCGAGACGGATGGGCCTGCCGCTCGCGCTGCGCCAGATGGGGCTCGTCGGCCCGGCGCACGGCGAGCCGGTGCCGCTCGACATGGAGCACAAGCCGTCGACCGACGAGCTCTTCGCGATCCTGATGCGCGGCGCGCGCGTCTCGTTCGACGAGCTGCGCCGCCACCCGCACGGCGCGCTCTTCCCCGACCCGCCGGTCGTCGTCGCGCCGAAGCAGCCGGGCTGGGAGGGGCGGCTCGAGACGGGAGCGCCGGAGATGCTCGACGCGCTCGGCGCGCTCGCGGCGCGCCCCGACGCCGCGGCCGACGCGCCGGGCTATCCGCTGCGGCTGATCTCGCGGCGGATGATGAGCGCGTACAACTCGTCGGCGCGCGACCTGCCGGCGCTGCGCGCGAAGCACCGGACGAACCCGGCGTTCCTGCACCCCGACGAGCTCGAGCGGCTCGGCCTCGCGCCGGGCGACTTGGTCGAGATCCGCTCGGACCACGCGGCGATCCTCGGCGTCGTCGAGGCCGACCCGACGCTGCGCCCCGGCCTCGTGTCGATGAGCCACGCGTTCGGCGACGCTCCCGAGCGCGACGCCGACGTCCGCGAGATCGGCGCGAACACCGGCCGCCTCACCTCGGTCGAGCGCGACTACGACCCCTTCTCGGGCCTCCCGCGGATGAGCAACATCCCGGTGCGGATCGAGAGAGCGGAGCTGCCGGGCTGACCGTCCAACCACCCGAGCGCTCCCGAGGGGTGGAGACCGGGTCGGAGGCCACGCGGCCGCTGCGGGAGAGGCTTTCGAGGGGGTGGGTTGCACGTTCCGCCGAGCCGGAAGGGGCTTCGAGGCCGCGCGGTGCGCTCGGCTGGGCCGCGGGGTCGGATTGCCGAGTACGTGTTCCCGTACGTTAGTTCCTACTTGACAAGAATATAAGATAGCCTTATTCTACTCATCGATGCGTACCCTCCGCCAGCCCGAACAGCTCGACCTCGACCGTCGCTCCTGGGGCGGGCGGAGGCCCGGCGCCGGGCGGAAACCCGGCCCGAATCCACGCGTGCTGCACCGCTCGCGCGAGAAGTTCGCGACGGGGCTCCCGTGCCACGTGACGCTGAAGGTCCGAGAAGGCGTGCCGTCGCTTCGCACGGTGAAGCTCGTGCACGAGGTCGAGCGGACCTTCGCCAAGGGCTGCGAGCGCGGGGAGTTCCGGCTCGTGCACTACTCGCTCCAGAAGGACCACGCGCACTTGGTCGTCGAGGCGAAGAGCCGCGAGGCGCTCGGGCGCGGGATGAAGGCGATCGGGGCGCGGCTGGCGCGGGCGGTGAACCGGGTGTTCGGGCGCAGGGGGCGGGTGCTGGCCGACCGGTACCACCTGCGGGTGCTGCGGACGCCTTCGCAGGTGCGGAACGTGCTGGCCTACGTGCTGCTGAACGCCCGACGGCATGCGGCGAAGGGTGGGAAGAGGCTTTCGAGGGTGGTGCGGCTGGATCCGGCTTCGTCGGGTCGGTGGTTCGAGGGCTGGCGCTGGAGGCCAGCGGCCGACGGGCCGGGGCCGCCTCTCTCGCGCGGTGCTCCCGTGGCGCTGCCGCGGTACTGGCTGCTGACGGAGGGCTGGAGGCGGCGAGGGCTGCTGGACCCGCACGAGGTGCCGGGGATGGGCCGGACCAATCGCCGGGCGCGCTCGAACCGGCCGGTGCCCGCTCTCGCCGATTGACGCAGCGCGCGGCCTCACAGCGAAGGTCCGTCGGCCGGAACGCGAGCCACTCTTTCGAAAGCCCTTCTTCGACGGCGCGCACACGCTAGTCGGGATCGGACGCTATCGGCTCCAGCCAGTGTCGGGTCGGCTGCCAATCGCCACCGCGCTCCTTCTGGTAGAGAACGACGAGCGTCCCGCGTGACCGGTCACCCTTCCGAAGATCCGACCGGATCCAGCCTCCGTCAGCCGGCGCGTCCTCGCGCGCTCGCAGCTCGAAGTGGATGTGCAGGTAGACGTTGTCGAAATCTCCTTCGCCCGGGTACTGGTCCAGAACCGCGACGTCTATGGTGCTCGGGACCTCGCGCATCACGACCCGACGGAAATAGGCTTGTACGTCCTCGTCCCGAGGACCACATGCCGCCATGATGATCGCGGCCACGATCAGGGCGCGAACGACGGGAAGGCCGCGGAATCGCGTCGACGCAGCTAGCCGGGTTGCCCTGCTCGGCCTGCGGGACCTTCTTCTCGACACCGTGCTAGGCATCGCGCTCGCCCGGCGCCTCCGCGACCACCCCGAACTGGCGCGCGAACAGGCGGTCGCGCCAGCGGGCGGGCATTCGCTCGAGCCAGGGGAGGAAGCCGGTGCCGCGGCCAAGCGTGACGGTGCGCGGGGCGCGCGGGCGCAGCAGCGCTTCGGTGAGCGCGCGGGCGAATGCGTCGGCCTCGGTCGGGCGCTGCTGCGAGGCTCGCGAGCGGCGGCGGATCGCGTCGACGGCCCCGCGGTAGAGCGACGTGGGCGCCGCGTAGAGCTCGAGGTCGACGGGCGCGTTGGCGGCGACCTCGGAGCGCACCGCGCCGGGCACGACGAGCACGACGTCGATGCCGAGCGGCGCGACCTCGACGCGCAGCACGTCGGTCAACACGTGCAGCGCGGCCTTCGCGGCGCAGTAGGCGCCGGTCCACGGCGTCGGCACGACGCCGACCATGCTGCCGACGTTCGCGATGCGGCCCTTGCCGCGGCGGGCCATCGCCGGGATCACCGCCTGCGCGACCGCGAGCGGCCCGCGCAGGTCGGCTGCGAGCAGCGCGTCGACGCGCTCGAGCGGAACTTCGGCGAGCGGGCCGAAGAGGCTCTGGCCGGCGTTGTTGACGAGCAGGTCGATGCGGCCCTCGCGCTCGAGCGCCGCGTCGACGGCGCGGCGGATCGACGCCGCGTCGGTGACGTCGAGGCGCAGCGCGTCGAGGCCCTCGTCGCGCAGCGCCGCGACCGACTCCTCGCGCCGCGCGGTCGCGATCGGGCGCTGGCCGCGCGCCGCGAGCTCGCGCGCGAGCGCACGCCCGATGCCCGACGAGCAGCCGGTCACCAGGCACACCCAGGGCTCCGACGGCGCGCGCTCGGCCAACGCCGCCGAGGATAAGACAGGCTCCTAGCGGCGGCGCGCCCGCGCGATCGCGGCGAGGCCGAGGCCGAGCAGCAGCGCGGTTCCCGGCTCGGGGATCGCGCTCAGCGCGACCTCGGAGTGGCCGAGCACGATGCTGCCGCTCAACAGGCCCCCGACCGCGTCGACCAGCGTGATCCGCAGTGCGGTGACGGTGAGGCCCTGGAGCGTGCCGCCGTCGCCGAAGAGGATCTGCTCGTTCGCGATCACGGTGATCAGGCCGTCGTCGTAGACGACCGTGTTCGGCGCCGGCTCGGGGTCGAGGATGAACGCCGCGCCGTTGACGAAGACCGTCGTGCCGCCGAACTGCGAGGTGCCGCTCGGGGACAGCGCCCCGAACTCGCCGCTGACGCTCGCCGTCGAGAAGATCTGGCCCGACGAGATCCCGATCACCTGCGCGAGGATCGGCGCGAGGTCCAGCGTCAGGTTCCCGATCGTCGTGTCCGCCGACGCGGTGCGCGAGCCGGGCAGACCGTCGACGTTCGTCGACGCGTTCGCGGTCGCCGAGCCCGACGTGATCAGCACGAGCGGGCTCAGGTCCGGCGTCGTCTGCGTCGCGGAGTCGGGCGGCGGCGAGCTCACGGTCACCGCCGGCACGAGGCCGGTGTTCTGGTTCAGCAGGCCGCTCAGCTCGATCGAGACGCCGAACGCCGAGGCGTCTCCGGTGATCACGGTCGCCGCCGCGGGGGCGGCGACGCAGGACAGCAGCAGCACGACGACCGCGTGACGGCGGACGGACGAGCCCATCGGATGCACCCCCTTCCCTGGGGCTCCCCCTACGGCGGGTCCGGGTGCGCTGCGCGCCCGTTGCGCTGCGGGAGGAGGCCTCCTGCACAGCAGCAAGGAGCATGCCCGCCGGGGGCGGCTCGGGGCCGGCGGATTTCCTTTGCTCGTGCAGTGGGTTGCCGTGCCGCCGCGGGACCGCCCCCGGTCGGGTCGACGGCACTCGCGGCGGCTGGGAACGCCGCTTCCCAAGGTGCGGCGGCGCGCGGCGTCGGGCGCACCCCGATCACCGTGCGGGGACGATGGGGCGCGATTCCCCTTCCATCCACCAGACCGTTCGGTGTATAAGAGCGGGCCGGACCTGACCTGGGAGGGGCCCATGCGGCGACGTCTCGCCGGAATCCGCATCGCTGTCGGGGTCGCCGCGTGCGCGCTCGCCGCGGGCGCCGCGTCCGCGCAGAACCTCGGCCCGGGCGAGGTGCTCGTCGGCGCGGCCAAGGTCAGCATCGAGCCGAAGCCCAACCTCTTCAAGGGAGAGCACTGGGAGAAGAACGAGGCCGCGTGCGAGCTCGGAGCCGGCCTCGACCCGCTGTGGGCGCTCGACCTGCGCACGCCGTGGCCCGAGAACCCGAACTGCATCTACGCCGGCGGCTTCGGTCTCGGCCCGATGAACTCGCTCGTGAGCTGGGACCAGGAGTACGGGCTCTGGGTCCGCTCGGTCGCGATCTCGGACGGCGCCGACACGATCGTGCTGACGCTGCTCGACGCGTCGTACTACATGGGGCGCTACCGCACGCTGTGCGAGCGCTGCGGCTGGTACTCGCTCGCCGAGGACCTCGGCGCCGAGCTCGGCATCGCGCCGTCGGGCTTCCTGTTCTCGTCGACGCACGCGCACTCGGCGCCGGACTTCATCGGCGGCTGGGGCGCCGTGCCGCAGTGGTACATGGACCAGGTCACGAACGCGATCCGCACGTCGGTGCGCCAGGCGGTCGCGTCGATGCGGCCGGCGACGCTCGAGGTCGGCGACGAGCTGCTGCGCGACTACAACAGCGACCGCCGCGACATCTACTGGTCGCCCGAGGAGAACACGCTCTCCTGGTTCCGCGCCCGCGACCGCGCCGGCGCGGTGGTCACGACGGTGGCCGCCTACGCGCGCCACCCCACGTCGCGAGGCTCGGGCACCCCGATCGCGCACGCCGACTGGCACGGACCGTTCAGCAAGCGCGCCGAGGAGCGCTTCGGCGGCATCGCGCTCGCGTTCCCGAGCGGGCTCGGCAACATGTCGGGCCGCGGCGGCTGGCAGGCCGGCGCGAACATCGCCGACGCGATCCCGGCCCTCGGCGACGGCGCGCCGGTGCCGAACCCCGACGTGCGCGCGCGCCAGGTGTTCTGGGTGCAGCCGGTGACGAACTCGGCGCTCTCCGCCCTCGGCGTGCCGGGACTCTTCGACCGGCCCTTCGACCTGCAGGCCTCGCCGACGACGATCTCGACCGGCAAGAGCGACGACAACAAGTGCGTGTCGACCTCGCCGCTGACGGTGCGGACGTCGATCTCGGCGATGCGCGTCGGGAACCTGACGATCACCGGCGGCCCGGGCGAGCTCTTCTCGAACATCACGAACACGATCCGCGAGGACGAGCACGAGCGCGGACAGACGGCGATCCCGATCTCGATCGCGAACGACGGGCTCGGCTACGTCATGCAGAACTTCGAGTACAACGCGATCGCCGGTCAGCTCGTCGGCTTCGTCCAGGACTCGCTCTTCGGCTACGAGGACGCCTACGCGATCGACGGCTGCTTCGGAACGATGGTGCTCGAGACGACGCTCGAAGCGCTGGACGGGCTGTAGGAGTGGACATGTACCTCGCGAATCGGATCGGCCGCGCGCTCGCGGCGAGCGCGGCAGCGCTCGTCGCCGCTCCGGCGATGGCGCTCACCTTCACGCCGCTCGGCGACCTGGCCGGCGGCGACTCGAGCAGCACCGCGTACGCGATCTCGGCCGACGGCACGACCGTCGTCGGCACGAGCAGCGCCGCGCTCGACTTCGAGGCCTTCCGCTGGACGCTCGCGACCGGAATGCTGTCGCTCGGCGACGTGCCGGGCGGCAGCAACAAGAGCATCGCCTACGGCGTCTCCGGCAACGGGCAGGTGATCGCCGGCCTCGGCTCGGTCGCGAGCGGCACCGGCACCGAGGCGGCGTCGTGGAGCTTCCCGCTCTACCTGCCGACCGCGCTCGGCACGCTCGGCGGCGCGAACCCCTTCAGCGTCGCGAACGGCGTGTCGGCCGACGGCTCGACGATCGTCGGCCACACGACGACGGCGTCGGGGCTCGAGGCCTTCGTCCATTCCGGCGGCACGATGACCGCGCTCGGCGACCTGCCCACCGGCCCGGTGTCGAGCACCGCGGCGGCAGTGTCGGCCGACGGCTCGGTCGTCGTCGGCGCCGGCGCGCGCTTGGGCCCGATCAGCGAGGCCTTCCGCTGGGAGTCGGGGACGATGATCGGCCTCGGCGACCTGCCCGGCGGCATCGTCGACAGCCGCGCGCGCGGCGTCTCCGGCGACGGCGCGACCGTCGTCGGCGACAGCGTCTCCGCCGACGGCATCGAGGCCTTCGTCTGGACGCTCACCGCCGGCAGCATGAGCGGCCTCGGCGACCTCGCCGGCGGCGCGTTCGAGAGCCGCGCGCACGCGACCAACGGCGACGGCAGCGTCGTCGTCGGCTACGGCACCACCGCCGACGGCCAGCGCGCGGCGGTCTGGAACTCGGCCGGGCAGGTCTTCGACCTCAACGTGATCGCGGCCGCAGTGCTGCCGGCCGGCTGGCAGCTCGAGGAGGCCTTCGGCGTCTCGGCCGACGGGCTCTCGATCGTCGGCCGCGGCAGCAACGCCGCCGGAAACAACGAGGCCTTCCTGCTGTCGATCGACGTCGTGCCGGTGCCCGAGCCCGGCCCGGCGCTGCTGCTGGCGCTCGGCCTCGTCGGCATCGCCGCCGCGCGCCGCCGTTAGGCGCCGGCGACCCCTTCCCCTTCCGCCACGTCCCTGGGAGGACCCATGCGCATCCGCACCGGAATCCTCGTCCTCGCCGCCGCCGCGCTCGCCGCGCCGGCCGCCGCGCAGCCCGCGGAGATCGCGGCCGGCTTCGCCGCGCACGCGATCACGCCGGTCGGCCCGTCGCCGCCGGGCTGGGGCTTCGTGCCGCAGCCGACCACCGGCGTCTGGGGCGAGAGCTTCGTCGACCTGAACGAGAACGGCTGCTACGACCCCACCGCGTTCCCGCCGGAGCCCTTCGTCGACGACGTGCGCAACACCCAGATCGACCCGCAGTCGGCCGGCAAGTGGGACGGCGTCTGGACGAACGCGGGCTTCGGCGGCAAGTGCGCGCAGGGCGCGCTCGACGACATCTGGGCGCGCGCGGTCGTGCTCACCAAGGGCGGCAAAACCGTCGCGATGGTGTCGGTCGACGTCGTCGGCTGGTTCCAGGAGGAGGTCGACCGTATCCGCGACGAGCTGGCGCGCTCGCACCCGAACGTCTCGCTCGACGCGCTGATCATCTCGGCGACGCACGCCCACGAGGGCCCCGACACGATGGGCCTGTGGCACGGCGTGACCGGCCTCGACGGGAAGTACCCGCTCTTCCAGAAGTTCGTCCGCGACCGCATCGTGCGCGCGGTCGTCGACGCGTGGGACGCGCGCGAGGACGCCTGGGTGCGCTTCGCCGTCGGCACCGAGGCGCGCGGCCTGCGCGACTCGCGCCCGCCGGTCGTGTTCGACACCGACGTCTGGACGGCCCAGTTCGTGCGGCCCGCCGACGGCTCGACGATCGGCACGCTCGTGAACTGGTCGAACCACCCGGAGGCGCTCGGCGGCAGCAACCCCTTCATCTCGAGCGACTACGCCCACGGCGTGCGCACCCGCATGGAGAGCGCGGTCGGCGGCACCTCGATCTTCTTCAGCGGCAGCGTCGGCGGGCTGATGACGCCGCTGAGCGTGAACAACGTGCCGGGCTTCCCGAGCGACGACCGCTCGCACGCGCGCGCGGTCGTGCTCGGCGAGATCGTCGCCGATGCGGCGATCGCCGCGCTCGCCGGCGCGCCCTTTGCGACGACCACCGACCTCTCGGTCGCGCACAAGGACTTCGTGATCCCGTTCGAGAACACCTCGCTCACCGCGCTGAACGAGGCCGGCGTGTTCGACAAGGACCTGTTCCTCGACGAGAACGGCCAGGCCGGCGTGCTGACCGAGATGTACGCGGTGACGCTCGGCCCGGCGGTGTTCGTGACGGTGCCGGGCGAGCTCTTCCCGGAGATCGCGAACGGCGGCTACGGGCGAGCCGAGTGCCCCGAGGCCGACACCGGCCGGCCGCACGAGCCGGTGATCCGCGACCAGTTCGCCGACGCGACGTACAAATTCCTGTTCGGCCTCGGCCAGGACGAGCTCGGCTACATCGTTCCGAAGTACGACTTCTGGGCGTTCGGCTTCCCGCCGTCGGACGAGGAGTTCCCGGACGCCGACCCGCTGCCGCCGCCGCCGCTGCCCGACCCCGACCCGCGGCCGCCGATCTTCGTCGGTGTCGTCGAGCGCGACGACCCGTGCGGCGAGAGCCACTACGAGGAGACCGTGTCGGCCGCGAGCACGATGGCGCCGCTCGTCGCGTGCACCGCGGCCGAGCTCGCCGGCCACGACCCCTTCGGCACCTGGGACACGGACCCCGAGTACGCGGCCTGCTCGCCGGAGAACACGGCGACGCAGCCGGGCGGGATCGTGCTGCCGGAGGAGCCGGTCGAGGAGCCGGCGATCGCCACCGGCGCGCTCGGCCTCGGGCTCTAGCGGAGACGCCCGACCGGCATGGCCCCCCGCCCCACGCGACGACGGATCCGCGGCGTCCGCTGGCTCGCCGCCGCGCTCTCGCTCGCGCTCGCCTCGCCGGCCGCGGCGCACCTGCTCGTGCGCGGCACGCCGCTGGCCGAGCTCGCCGCGCGCTCGCCGCTCGCGGTGGTCGCGCGCGTCGCCGGCGTCGAGGCTGCGGGGCGCGACCGCGCCGTCACGCTCGCGGTCGAGCGCGCGGTCGTCGGCCGCGCGCCCGAAGGACCGCTGCGCTTCCGCACCGAGGGCCACCACCCGCCCGATTTCGCCGTCGGCCGGCGCGTGCTCGTGTTCGTCGACTCGGCGGCGCCGCCCTTCGTCTCGCGTCAGAGCGCCGCCGACGCGGTCGAGCTCGGCGAGACGGCCGACGCGGCCGAGAAGGAGCTCGTCGCTGCGGTGCGCGCGTGGGCGGCGCTG
>CAZQYK010000196.1:0-2705 GCA_964597285.1 uncultured Spirochaetales bacterium | reverse complement strand
GCGCGCGAAGCGGCGCGCGCGCTCCTCCCAGTAGTCGCGCGCCCACGCGGGCGACCACTGCGCGTCGTCGGCGAAGTCACTCTCCACCCCGACCCCCCTAGACGAGCGCGTCCCCGATCGCGTGCTCCAGCTCGGCGAGCGCGTCGCCCGGCAGCGACGGCAGCCGGCACAGCAGCGCGTCGGCGACGTCGCGGCGCTCGGGCATCGGCTCGCCGGCGCGGCGCAGCACCGGGATCGCTCAGAACACCCACAAGAGAGAGCGCACGCGCGACGTCAGGTGCGGCACCGACCCGAGCAGGCGCTTCAGCCACGTCTCGAAGTCGGCCTCGATCTCGAGGATCGCCCCGCGCACCGCCGGGTCGATCGGCAGGATCTTCGCCGGCTGCATCCACGAGACGTCGGTGCCGGCGATCTGCTGGGTCGCGTGGATCGTGTGCGGCGCGAGGTCCGGGTCCGAGGCCATCGCCGCGCCGGAGAAGGGGATCACGTAGGGATAGGTGCCCACCTCGCAGCCCTCGCCGACCCAGCGGTAGGCCTGGCGCACGTTCTCGGCCAGGTCGCCGAGCGCGCAGCGCGGCGAGGTGAGGATCATGTCGAGGAAGGGCGTGATGCCGGACTCGAGCGCGAGCTTCAGGTTCGGCTCGATCCACGGCTGGATGCGCGCCTTGTTGAACTCGCGCAGGATGTTCGGCGCGAAGCTCTCGATGCCGAAGCCGAGCACGCGGAAGCCCGCCGCGCGCATCGCGCGCAGCCGCTCCTCGTTCATCGCGTCGATGCGGTTGGTCGAGATGAACTGCAGCCCGGCCGGCAGCTCGCCGGAGGCCTTCGCGGCGACGATGCGCGCGCACAGCGGCAGGATCCGCTTGTCGGCGGTGAAGCAGAAGATGTCGTCCTGGAAGATGATCGTGCGGACGCTCGGGTGGGCCGCGACGATGCGCTTCAGCATCACCAGGCACTCGTCGGCGTCGAGCCGCCCGACCTTCGCCGTCGCGCCGCCCTGCGCCTCGTGCAGGAAGTTCGTCGACGAGCAGAACGAGCAGCTCATCGGGCAGTAGTTGAGCGTGTTGAGCCGCACCGCGCGGACCTCCGCGAGCCGCGCCTCGCGGTGCGCCTTGACCGGCAGGTCGTGCACGCGGTAGCTGCGCTCGAGGCGCTCCCAGTAGCGCGCGTAGGGCATGTCCTCGTAGGGCGTGCAGTAGGTGGCGTCGCGCAGCTGCTCGCGCGAGAGCGCGCTGCGCGGCACGCGGCGCAGCGCGCCGCCCTCGAGCCAGGCGGTGCCGCGCACGCCGCGCGCGGGCGCGCCCGCGTCGAGCGACTCCAGCAGCTCGATCAGCGGGAGCTCGCCCTCGCCGAGCACGACGAGGTCGATCGGCGCGAGCCGCAACGCCGTCGCCGGGTCGAAGGTCGCCTCCATGCCGCCGGCGACGAGCAGCGCCCCGGGCTGCTCGGCGCGCGCGAGGTGCGCGAGCGCGAGGTCGTAGCGCAACGTCATCCCGGTCGTGGAGACGCCGATCAGGTCGAAGCGACGCTCGCGCAGCCGCGCGCGCAGCGCGTCCTCCGGGCTCGCGTCGCAGCAGTTCGGGTCGAAGACCTCGGCGTCGAAGCCGGCGCTCCGGAGCACGCCGCACAGGCGCCACACCCCGAGCGGCGGCGCGAGGAAGGTGTACTCGCCGCCGAGCGGGTCGTAGGGCCCGATCAGCAGTGCGCGGCGCGCGCCCGCCGCGGCCGTCCGCGGCCCGAAGCCCCCCTCAGCGCTCACCCCAACCCGCTCCCTCTGCGACCTGCGTCCGCCGACTGCGCCGAATCGCCGCGGCGTCGGGGGGTTCCGCGCGCGGCTACCGGTTCACTGCGGGCTCTTCATCGGTCGGTCGGGCCGTAGGCCTGAGCGCGTCCTAGTGCAGGCTCTCGAAGAAGCGGCTGTACTCGTCGGAGTCGTCGAGCAGCCGCATGCCGAAGCCCGGCGCGCGGTGCGGCCCCGGCGACTCCATCGTGGTCCACCACACGAGGCCGGAGACCTCGAGCGGCAGGCCGCGCTTGTCGCGGAACGAGAGCACCACGAGATCGCCCTGCGTCGGCACCTGGTGGGTTCCGACGAAGACCCCCCCCTCGGCGACGTTGCGGATCTTGCCCTTGCCGTGGACGGCCCCTGCCTCGAACTCGGTCTGGATCGCAGTGCGAATGCGTCGTCTCATGGCCGGCTCGTCGGCGTGCCGGCGTCCGCGGCCGGTGACGGCCATCACCGGCGCTCGCGTGTCGGGCGCTCCCGGAACGGCTAGGGTCGTAGCCGCGCATGGCCGCCACCGATCCCGCCGTCTTCCGCGCCCGCGTCGAGGACGCGATCGAGCGCGACGACCCCGGTGAGCTCGCCGACCTCGCGCTGCGGGTCGGCCAGGAGGCGCAGCCCTGGGACTGGGCGCAGAGCTGCTGCATCCAGCTCGCGCGCCACCGCAGCGCCGCGGTGCGCGGCGGCGCCGTCAAGGGTTTCGCTCACCTCGCGCGCCGCTTCGGCCGCCTCGACCCCGGCCGCGTGCGGCGCCTCGTCGAGATCGCGCTCCACGACCCGAGCGAGCTCGTGCGCGCGCACGCCGCCGACGCCGCCGACGACCTGCTGACCTTCCTCGGCTGGGAGCTCGAGCGGCCGCCGGCGCAGGAGCCGCCGTAGCGCGCCGCATGCCGGCACGGGCGCTCTCGTCGACGGCGCGCGC
>CAZQYK010000195.1:0-3697 GCA_964597285.1 uncultured Spirochaetales bacterium | reverse complement strand
GGCCTCGGCGCGGGCGCGGCGCTGCGCCTCGGCCTCGCGCTCGCGCAGGGCAGCGAGTTCGCGTTCGTCGTGCTCGGCGTCGCGGCGGCGCACGGCCTGCTCGCCGCCGAGCTGCGTGCGCCGCTCGAGGCGGCGATCGTGCTGTCGATCGCGCTGACGCCGCCGCTCGCCGCGCTAGGCCGCCGCCTCGCCGCCCGCATCGACGCCGGCGCGATCGCCTGCCCCGAGCGGCTGCCGCCGCGCCGCGTCGTGCTGATCGGCTTCGACGCGACGCTGGAGGCGCTCGCGCGCGGCCTCGACCGCGCCGGCGTCGGCAGCGTCGCGGTCACGCCCGACCGCGTGCGCGCGGCCGACGCGCGGCTGCGCGGCTTCGACGTGCACTACGGCGACCGCGAGCGCCCGAAGGGCCTCGCGCTCGCCGCGTCGGGCGGGGCCGCGGCGGTCGTGATCGGCGTCGAAGACGACGCGCTCGGGCCGCAGCTCGTCGAGCAGGCGGCCGCGCTGGGGGGCGGCTTCCCGATCTACGCCGTCACCGGCGACCCGACGAACGTCGACCGCATGGCGCGCGCCGGCGCGGCGCGCGTCGTCCTTCGCGGCGAAGACGCGGCGCCCGAGCTCGTCGCGGTCCTGCTCGAGCGCGCCGACCTGCCGCGGCGCGCCGTCGCCGAGGGCGTCGCCGAGTGCGGCGAGCGCCGCGTCGAGGCCGGCGGGCTGGTGTCGATCGCGTCGTAGGCCGAACGCACCGCTCAGCGCCCGCCCGGCTCCGCGTAGCCGAGCGCGCGCAGCAGCGCGCGCGTCTGCGCATCGAGCGCGGCGTCGGCGCCGCCGTCGCCGGGCCATGCCGGCGGTGCGGCGCCGAGCGCGGTGGGCGCGGCGTCGCGCGGGCGGCGCTCGCCCGGGTCGGCCGCGAGGTCGTAGAGCGCGGCGCGCTCGCCGGCGACGACGAGCTTGCGCGCGCCGAGCCGACGCGACCACGCGAGCGGGTCGCCGTACAGGAGGTTCTGCGCGTCGAGCGCGCGCGGCGTGATGCCGCGGTCGAGGCGGCGGCCGGGGAGATCCGCGCCGACGCCGGCGGCCGCGAGCAGCGTCGGCGCGAGGTCGACGAGGTCGACCGGCTCGTCGACGACCGCGCCCGGCGCGACGCCCGGCAGGCCCGCGATCCGCAGCGGCACGGCCAGCAGCTCGCGCCACAGCGCGTGGCCGTGCTCGAAGCCGCCGTGCTCGAAGAACTCCTCGCCGTGGTCCGAGACGAGCACGACGATGCGCCCGCGCTCGGGCGGCGGGCCGAGCGCGTCGAGCAGTTGCTCGAGCGCGCGGTCGACGCGCGCGACCTCGTGCGCATAGCCCGCCTCGAGCGCCGCGCGGCCGGCGTCGCCGGCCCACCACGGGTCGCCGGCCAGCGTGTCGCGGCTCCCGGTTTCGAGCGCGTGCGCGCGGCGCCGCGGCAGCTCGGTCTCGTCGGCGTGGCGGTACGGCAGATGCACGTCCATGAAGTGCAGCCAGACGAAGAGCGGGCGCTCGCGGCGCGCGGCGTGCAGCGCGACCGCGCGGCGCACGAGCTCGTCGGCGTCGTAGTGCGGCGGCTGGCCGAGCCAGCCGAGCCGCGTCGCGAGGCGCGCGGCGACCGGACGCGCGTGGCGCTGCCACGCGCCGCGCGGCAGCGCGTGGCGCTGCGCGTCCATCGCGTGGTCGAAGACGTCGAAGCCGCGCGCGAGGCCGAAGTGGCGGCTCGTGAACGCGTTCGCGCCGACGATCGCCGCGGTGTCCCAGCCGGCGTCGCGCAGCCGCTCGGCGAGCGTCGCGACGCCCGGGGCGAGCGGCGCGTAGCCGCCGTCGGGCCGGCGCCACGCGCCGTGCGCGGCGAGCGCGCGCCCGGTCATCAGGCTCGCCATCGCCGGCAGCGTCCAGCTCGACGTCGAGCGCGCGTTCGTGAACGCGACGCCATGCGCGGCGAGCCGCCCTGCGGCGCGCATCTCGAGCGCGCGGTCGGCGCGCACCGTGTCGACGACGAGCAGCCAGACGTCGGGACCGCCTCGCGACGCGACCGGTGCATCGCTCCAGCGCGGTGCCGGCGGGGCCTGCGGCGACGCGGCGATCGCCGCCGCGAGCGCGGCCGCGACCAGGGCGCCGAGCACGCGGCGAGCAGCGAGCGCGATCGCGCCGAGCGCGCCGGCGAGCAGCGCGCAGACGCCCGCCGGCGGAAGCGCGCGGTCGACGCCGAGCCAGACCGCGACGGCGCCAAGCGCCGACGCGAGCAGCGCCGCCTCGATCGCGCGGCCCGGCGCGAGCCACGCCACCGCGAGCGTCGCGAGCAGCGCGGCGCCGAGCCCGAGCGCCGCGAGCGCGCGCACCGCGCCGTCCGCATCGCCGAGCGCCGGCACGACGATGCCGGTCAGCAGGAAGCCGACGAGTCCGGCGCATGCGAGCGGCGCGAGCGCGCGGTGCAGCGCGGCGCCGGCAGCCGCGAGCGCGCCGAGCGCGGCCCAGCCGGCCGCGGCGGCGACGAGATCCTCGGGCGCCTGCGGACCGCCGCTCCAGCGCGCGAGCACGAGCTCGAGCGCGAGGAGCGCGGGCGCCATTCGGGCAAGGGGGGCGAGCGCCGCGGCCCGGTCGGCCCGGGCGTCCGAAGGCGCGGCCGTCATCGCGGCGCCGCCGCGCGGTCGCCGAGCGCGCTGCCCATCGTTCCCCCCGCCTTCTTCTAGCGCATCGGCGGCCGAGGTCGACCGGCCGGACGCGGTGATATCGTACGCGCGATGTCCTCGGACGCGTCGCGCCGCAACCGGGAGTTCTACGAGCGCACGACCGCCGGGCGCAGCGACTACTGGCGCAAGATGGCGGCGCCGCGCCACCGCGTCGCGACGCTGCTCGCGCTGCTCGCGCGCGACCGCCCGCGCTCGCTCGTCGACCTCGGCTGCGGCGACGGCCGCCTGCTCGCCGAGATCGCGCGGGCGCTGCCCGGGACGACGCTCGCCGGCGTCGACCTGTCGGCGCCGCAGATCGAGCAGAACCGCGCGCGCCAGCCCGAGGTCGACTGGCACGTCGCCGACCTCGACGGCGGCGCCGCGCCGGTCGCGCTCGCCGGCCGCTTCGACGCGGTCGTCGCGACCGAGCTGATCGAGCACCTCGACGCGCCGGCGCAGCTGCTCGCCGCGGCCCGAGCGCTCGTCGCCGAGCACGGCCGCCTGTACCTGTCGACCCAGAGCGGTCCGGTGCGCGAGACCGAGCGCCGCGTCGGCCACCGGCGCCACTTCTCGGCCGCCGAGATCGAGGCGCTGCTCGGCGACGCCGGCTGGCGGCCGGTGCGGGTCTGGAACACCGGCTTCCCGTTCCACGACCTCAGCAAGTGGGTCGCGAACCGCGACCCCGACCGCTCGATGGCCGCGTTCGGCGAGCGCGCGTACGGGCCCCGCGAGGACCTGATCTGCTGGGCGCTGCGCCAGGCGTTCCGCCTCAACTCGGGCCGCCGCGGCGCGCAGCTCTTCGCGGTGGCGGCGGCGGCGTAGAGTGCTGAACGCCCTCGATCCGGCGAACGCGCGCCGCCCGCGCTGCGTGCTTCGCGGGCTGTTCTGAAACGGCAGTAGCGCTCGGCGCCGGCGTGCGCGCGCGTCAGAGCAGCGCGCGCCCCTCGGCGCGGTACGCGGGCGGCGCGGGGGCCCGCCCCCGGTTTGGCGTAGCGATTGGGCCCCCGGCGGGGCTC
>CAZQYK010000194.1:0-3315 GCA_964597285.1 uncultured Spirochaetales bacterium | reverse complement strand
GAGCCGGCGCCCGGCCCAGACCGCCGCCGCGGCGAGCAGGCCGAGCAGTCCGAGCTGGAGACAGCCGCTGCGCTCCAGCTCGTACAGCGCGCGCCAGGCCGAGTCGTGCGCCGGCTCGGGCAGCAGCTGGCGCTGCACGAGCCCGACGGCGAGCAGCGCGGCCGAGACGAGCGCGAGCCTCCCGATCGCGCCCGCGCTCCGCCACCGCGCGCTCATCGGCTCGCCCGGGCGCCGCCGCGCCAGCGCCGCGCGGGCCTTTGCGCGAGCGAGGTGCCGGTGGGAGAATGCCGGCCGCTCCGTCCCCCCCGAGCATCCCCTCGAGGTCCCCCGTGTCCGCCGCGCTCGGCCGTCGCGCCCTCCCGCTGCTCCTGCTGGGGGCCTCCGTGGCCTTCTGCGCGTCCCTCGCCGAGGTGGCCGCGCGTGTCGCCTGGCGCGAGTCCGGGGTCTCGCTCCGCGATCCGGGCCTCGTGCTCTACGCCTACTACCCGGAGATGTGGAACGCCGCGAGCGAGCGCCCGTCGCGAGAGGACGACGCCTTCGACGTGCTGATGCTCGGCGGATCGGTGCTCCACCCGGACTGGGGGACGGTGCAGCGGTCGATCGAGGAGCGGATCTTCGAGCGCGGGGTTCGCGAGATCCGCACCTTCAACCTCGCGGCGCCGGCGCACACCTCCCGGGACAGCCGGCTCAAGTACGAGGCGCTCGCCGAGCACCGCTTCGACCTCGTGCTCTTCTACCACGGCGTCAACGAGGCGCGCACGAACAACGCCCCGCCCGAGGTCTTCCGCGCCGACTACTCGCACTTCGGCTGGTACGAGATCGTGAACGCACTCGCCGGCTACCACGGAAGAGCCCGCTGGTCGCTGCCATACACGCTGCGCTTCCTGTCGATCCGGCTGCGCCAGACGCTGGCGCCGGAGCGCTACGTCCCGGAGCGCCACCCACGCCAGGAGTGGACCCACCACGGCGCCGACCTGCGCAGCCCGGCCTCCTTCGAGGACAATCTGCGCGCGATCGCGGAGGCCGCCGGACGGCGCGGCGACCCGCTGCTGGTCGCCACCTTCGCCTATCACGTCCCGGAGGACTACTCGCTCGAGCGCTTCCGCGCCAAGCGCCTCGACTATCTGCTGCACCTGAGCCCCCTCGAGCTCTGGGGAAGGCCCGAGCACGTCGTCGCCGCGCTGGACGCCCACAACGACGTCGTCCGGCGCGTGGCCGAGCAGGAGCCGGCGGTGATCGGGGTCGACGTGGCGGCGCGGCTGCCGCGGTCGCGCGAGACCTTCAACGACGCGGTGCACCTCACGACCACGGGATCGATGCGCTTCGCCGAGCACCTCGTCGCGGGCATCCCCGAAGCGCTGCTCGCGCGCGAGCCCTGAGCGGGCAGCGGCCTCACCGGCCGAGCTCCTCGAGCACTAGCCCCGCGACGAACGCGTAGCCGTCGCCGTTCAGGTGCGGCGGCCCGAGCACGCTCGTGCCGGGCCACGAGTAGAGCGAGAGCGGCTCCGGGTGGCGCTCCATCGCGGCCTGGGCGTCGACGATCGGGAGCTCGAGCGACGCCGCGAGCGCGAGCACCGCGTCGCGCACGCCGTCGTCGCGGGAGCCGAAGCCCGGCCCGGCGTCGAAGTTCCACGCGCCGGGCAGGTAGACGAAGACGATCTCGCCGCCCCACGAGCCCGCCTGGTCGCGCGCGCGGCGCAGCACGCGCTCGAAGAGCGCGAGGTCGGGCGGCTCGCGCTCGGCCGGCGACGGCGGCGGGCGCAGCAGCGCGCCGGCGGTGGCGCGCAGCTTCGCGAGCGACAGGAAGCGCAGCGCGCGGCCGACGCCGCGCCCGCGCAGCTCGTCCATCCGCTCGGCCGGGCTCGGCACCGGGTCGCGGCCGCCCGAGGCCCAGAGCTCCATCAGACGCGCGTCGATCTCGGGCTGGAGGCCGACGAGACCCTGCGCGAAGCCGGGCTCGAGGTAGCGCATCAGGAGCGGCGAGCGCGCGTTGATGCCCAGGTCGAACCACCACAGGTCGTTCTCGAAGTAGAACCACACCACGCGGCGCGGGCGCAGCACCGGCCCGTACTCGGCGAGCACGCCGAGTTCGAGCAGCGGCGCGTGGCCGCCCATGCCGAGGTTCACGGTCGCCGGGTGGCGCTCGCGGACGTGGTCGCCGAGCGTCTGGCCCGGCGGTACGCACTCGCCGAGCGTGAACGAGTCGCCGATCAGCGCGACGTCGACCGGCGCGCGCGCCCAGAGGCCTTCGGGGTTGCGGAAGCCGTGCTCGTCGCTCTCGTACACCGCGTACTGGCCGAGCTCGTTGCACAGCACGACCGTCTTGCGCGAGATGCCGGCGAGCGGCAGCAGCTCGCGGCCGTCGAGCGCGAGCCGCGCGCGGTAGCGGCCGTCGTCGGCGGGCTCGAGCAGCGCCGCCGGGATCGCGCGCGACACGGCGTCGGCGCCCTGCTCGCGCAGGTCGCGCACGACCTCGGTGCGCGTGCGGCGGTCCCACGGCCGGCCGGCGCGCTCGGCCGCGTCGATCGCCTCGAAGGCAGGGTCGGGTCGCAGCAGCCGCAGCGCCCCCTCGCCGAGCCAGAGCATCGCGAGCGTCACGACGCAGAGCAGCGCAAGCCCGATCCAGCGCTCGCGCTTCGAGCTCGAGGCGCTCATCGGGTCGTCATCGGCGCGACGCCGCGCCCGCTCGAGACCTCGCGCAGGTGCTCGACCCGGCGCCGGAAGGTCGTCTCGAAGGTGTGCTCGCGAGCGAACGCGAGCGCGCGAACGGCCGCCGCGGCCAGCGCCGCGCGCTCGCGGTCGAGCGCCGCGACGCGGTCGGCCAGCGCGTCGACGGCGCCGATCGGCGTCGACCAGCCGACGTCGGCATGCCGGAGCAGGCCGGCGAAGGCCTCGTTTCCGTACCCGGCGATCGGGACGCCGGCCGCGAACGTCTCGAGGTACGTGCACGACGGGTCGCCCTGTGGATGGCAGCACACGAAGAGGTCCACTTCGCGCTTCATCAGCGGGTGCAGCGCGTGGTGGAAATCGAGAACGCCCTCGAGTGAGACCCGGTCGGCGAGACCGTGCTCGTCGATCGCGCGCCGCAACTCCGGGACGAGCGATCCGTCGCCGAAGATCCGCAGGCGGAAGTCCACCTGCCGGCGGCGCAGTGCGAGGGCTAGCCCGGGCAGGTCGCCGGCCCCCTTCATCGGAATCAGCCGCCCGGAGAAGGCCAGCTCGAGCCGACCGCCGGCGCGCCGCCGCGCGTTCGCCCGCTCGAGCTCGTCGGGGGTAGCGACCTCATGCTCGCCGGTCCTCGTGTCGAAATACAAG
>CAZQYK010000193.1:0-8814 GCA_964597285.1 uncultured Spirochaetales bacterium | reverse complement strand
CGGCCGGGCGCGAGGCGCTCGAGGTGCACCGCGGCGCGAGCGCGCGCTCGGCCGACCTCGTCGAGACCGCGCTCGCCGGTCTGCCGCTGCACGCCGGTCTCGGCGCCGGCGAGCCGGTGCGCTGACGTGCGCCCGAGCTGGCTCGAGGAGCGCGAGCAGTCGCCGGCGCAGCAGGTCGCGCTCGCGCCGCTCGACGTCGCGAGCTGGCTCTACGCCGCCGGCGCCGCCGCGCACCGCGCGCTCGCCGAGCGCGGCTGGACCGGACGGCGGCGCCTGGCGGCGCGCGTCGTCAGCGTCGGCAGCGCGCTGGTCGGCGGCACCGCGAAGACGCCGCTCGCGGCGTGGCTCGCGGCCGGTCTGCGCCGCCGCGGCCACAAGGTCGTGCTCGCGAGCCGCGGCTACGGGCGGCGCGGCGGCGACCCGCTCGAGATCGTCTCGGACGGGCGCCACGTGCTCGGCTCGGCGGCGCGCGCCGGCGACGAGCCGATGCTGCTCGCCGCGAAGGCGCCGGGCGTGCCGGTGCTGGTCGGCCGCGACCGCGGCCTCGTCGGGCTGCGCGCGCAGTCGGCCTTCGACGCCGAGGTGATCGTGCTGGACGACGGCTTCCAGCACCACCGCCTCGCGCGCGACGTCGACGTGCTGTCCTTCGACGGCCGCCTCGGCCTCGGCAACCGCCGCGTGCTGCCGCGCGGCCCGCTGCGCGAGCCGCTGCGAGCGCTCGCGCGCGCCGATGCGATCGGTGTCGTCGACGGCCCGCTGCCCGAGGCCGACGCGCGCGTGCTCGCGGCGCGCGCCCCCGACGCGTATCGCTTCGACGTGCAGCGACGTCCCGCGACGCTTCGGCCGCTCGGCGGCGGTGCGGCGACGTCGCCCGAGGGTCTCGACGGCCGGCCGGTCGGTCTGCTGACCGGCGTCGCGCAGCCGGCCTCGGTGCGGCGCACGCTCGAAGGGCTCGGCGCGCGCGTCGTCGCGGAGCGGCGCTTCGCCGACCACCACCGCTACCGCGCCGGTGACCTCGACGGCCTCGCCGACGAGGCGCCGCGCTGGGTCACGACCGAGAAGGACGCCGTCAAGCTGCTGCCCGAGTGGGCCGGAGCGGCGCGCATCGACGTGCTCGCGATCGAGCTCGAGGTCGACGACGGCGAGAAGCTCCTCGACTGGCTCGAGGCGCGGATCCGCTAGTCAAGCGCGGCGAAGCCGCGCGCGGTAGCTCGGCGGTTTGCGGCGCGGAAGAGCCGCTCCGCCGCGACCACGGATGCCCGAAGGGCAACGCAGTGAGCGAGGCGCAGCCGAGCGGAGTCGAACCGTGGCCTCCGCCGTTGCAGCACCTCTCTCCTCGACGGACTCGAGGCGCGGATCCGCTCGCGGGGCGGTGCGCCGTCAGCGGTAGCGGAGCGCGTGGCGCGCGGCGCGGCGGCGCTCGCGCGGCAGGTGCGCGAGCAGGACGCGGCGCAGCGTGCGGTCGCCGGAGCAGTAGGCGCCGAAGCCGGCCGCGACGCCGCGCGCGCCGACCTGCTCGGCGAGGCCGCGCTTGTGCAGCGAGCGCACGAGCCGCATCAGCTCGCGCATGCGGCGCGCCGGGCCGGGCGGCGCGTCGGCGCGGGCGCGGTCGATGTCGATCAGACGCGCATCGCAGGTGCCGCTGCGCTCGCGCACCAGCAGGTTCTTGACGTGCAGGTCCGCGTGCTCGCCGCCGGCGTCGTGGAAGCGCCGGATCGCCGCGCCGACCGCGCGGGCGCCGCACCGCAGCTCGCGCGGCGCCGGACGCCGGGCCAGCCACGCGACGCCATCGAGCGCGCCCTCGGCGTGCTCGGTGCCGACGACCGCGCGCCACAGCGGGCCCGCCTGGCGCCACGCCGCGACGAGCACCGGCCGCGCGAGCGGCGCGCCGGCCGCTGCGAGCCGGGCGCTCGCGTGCAGCTCTCCGATCGGCCGCGACAGGCCCCAGAGCGTGTCGAACCACAGGGGTCCGACGATCCCGCCGCGCCGCACCGGGCGCAGGTGCACGCGTTCGCGGCGGCCCGGCAGCGCGAGGATCGCCGTCGCGCCGCGCCCCTCGGAGCCGGCGCCACCGAGATCGCGCTCGATCGCCGCGCGCGACGGCCAGCCGATCGCCTCGAGCGCGTCGGCGAACTCCGCGGCGACGAGCCAGAAGCGGTCGCGCTCGCGCCGCTCGACGAAGCCCTCGGCGTCGGGCACCGGATTCAGGACGCCCGCCGCGCGTGCGCGAGCAGCCCCAGGCCGAGCGCGAGGAAGGCGAGGTTCGGGAGCCACACGACCCCGGGCGGGAAGCCGCTCTCGTTCGCGAGCAGCTCGCAGAACGACGCGAGCGCGTAGTAGCCGAACGCGAGGACCGCGCAGACGATCGCGCCGTACGAGCGCGCGCCGCGCTTGCGCCGCATGCCGAGCGGCACCCCGACCAGCGCGAAGAGCGCCGGCGCGGCCGGCATCGCGTAGCGCTGCTGCAGGTGCGTGCGGTACTCGGCCGGCGGCTGTCGCAACGGGCCGGGGTCGCGGCCGGCGTCGAGCGCGGCCACCTTCGCGCGCAGCTCGTCGAGCGGCAGCGCGCGCGGTCGCAGCAGCGGGTCGATCGCGTGCCGCATGTCGATGCGGTACTCGAGGTGCTCGAAGGCGAGGCGGCGGTAGCGCTCGGGCGAGCGCTCGCTCGGCTCGAGGTGCACGTCGCCGCGCTCGAGGCGCAGCACCCACTCCGCGGTCGCCTCGTCGAGCTGCATGCGGCCGCTCTCGGCGAACACGAGGAAGGGACGCTCCGGATCGCTGCGGTCGGCGATCACGACGCCGCGCAGCCGGCCGTCTTCGCTGCGCTCGTCGACGTAGAGCGTGCGGTCGCCGACCGAGCTGAAGCGTCCGGCCTCGACCGCCGCGCCGCGCACGACGAGCCGGCGCACCGCGAGCGACATGTCGCGCTGTGCCGCCGGCTCGACGTAGAGCGTCAGCTGCAGCGTCAGCACCGAGAGCCCGAGGCCGAGCAGGCCGATCGGGAGCAGCAGCCCGCGGATCCCGACGCCGCAGGCGCGCATCGCGGTGATCTCGACGTCGGCAGCCATCCGGCCGATCGCCAGCAGCACGCCGAACAGGAACGAGACCGGCAGCGCGTAGACCGTCAGCATCGTCCCGATCAGCCGAAGGATCGTCAGCAGGTCGCCGGCCTCGAGCCCGGCTCCGATCAGCTTCTCGAGCACGTCCATCAGGTTGCGCGTCGCCATCACGATGGTGATGGCCGCGAGACCCAGCAGCGTGTAGAGGACGACCTCGCGCGCCACGTAGAGCGACAGGGTGCGGGGCCAGCGCATCGGCACGGGATGCTATCGGATCCGGATCGGTGCCCCCCGCCGCGCGCGCGCCCGCGATCCACTACCATCCGGCCCTTCGGCCGTGCGGCCGCCTCCCCCGATCGATGGTCCGCGTGCCCCGACTCGAACTCGCCCGCCTCGAACGCCTCGTCGACGGATTCCGCGGCATCCGCCTGCTGGTGATCGGCGACCTCGTGCTCGACGAGTACATCTGGGGCGAGGTCGACCGGATCAGCCCGGAGGCGCCGGTGCCGGTGGTGCACGTGCGCGACGAGACGACGATGCTCGGCGGCGCGGCGAACGCGGTGCGCAACATCGTCGCGCTCGGCGCCGCGGCCGACTGCTGCTCGGCGATCGGCGACGACGCGGCCGGCCGCCGCGTCGTGCAGCTCCTGAAGGACCTCGGCGTCGACCCGGCCGGGCTCGTACACGTGCCGGGCCGGCCGACGACGCGCAAGAGCCGCGTCATTGCGCAGACGCAGCAGATCGTGCGCTTCGACCGCGAGACCGTCGAGCCGCTGCCGCCGGGCGCCGGGCGCGAGCTGCTCGCGCGCGTCGGCGCCCTCGTCGGCCGCGCCGACGGCGCGATCGTCGAGGACTACGGAAAGGGCGTGCTCTCGCGTCGGCTCGCCGCGGCGGCGATGCGCCGCTTCCGCGAGGCCGGCGTGCCGGTCGCCGTCGACCCGAAGACCGACCTCGCGCCGTACCGCGGCGCCGACCTGTTGAAGCCGAACCTGCGCGAGGCCGAGCTGCTGAGCGGGGTCGAGATCCGCGGACGCGACGACCTGTCGCGCGCGGTCGCGCGGTTGCGGCGGCGCATCGACGGCGGCGCGGTCGTCGTGACGCGCGGCGGCGAAGGCATGGCGGTGTTCGACGGCGACGACCCGACCGGCTTCGACGTCGCGACGGCCGGCCGCGAGGTCTTCGACGTGCAGGGCGCCGGCGACACCGCGATCGCCGCACTCGCGCTCGCGCTGCGCGCGGGCGGCAGCCTGCTCGAGGCGGCGGTGGTCGCGAACGCGGCCTCGGGCGTCGTCGTCGGCAAGGTCGGCACCGCGACCGCGAGCGCCGAAGAGGTCAAGGCCGCGCTGCCGCCGGTCGTCGCCGCGGTGAAGCGGCAGGGGGGGCGCACGTGATCCACAGCATGACCGGCTTCGGGCGTGCGCGCTTCCAGGTCGACGCGTGGACCTTCGAGCTCGAGGTGCGCTCGGTGAACCACCGCCACCTCGAGGCGCGCGTCAGGCTGCCGCGCCCGCTCGCGAGCTTCGAGCCCGAGGTGCGCGCACGCGTGCAGGGCCGCTTCTCGCGCGGCAAGCTCGACCTGAGCGTCGCGGTGCCCGACAGCGCGTCGCCGCCGACGCGTCTCGAGATCGACCGCGACGCGGCGCAGGCCTACCTCGCCGCGGGCCGAGCGCTCGCCGAGCAGCGCGGGGTGTCCGGCGCGCTCGACGTCGCGTCGCTGCTCGCGCTGCCGGGCGTCGCGCGCTTCGTCGAGCCCGAGCTCGCGCCCGGCCTGCTCGCCGAGCGGCTGTTCGACGCGCTCGACGCGGGCCTCGACGCACTCGAGTCGATGCGGGCCGCCGAGGGGGCGGCGATCGAGCGCGACCTCGCCGGCCGGCTCGACGCGGTGTCGGCGCTCGTCGACGAGATCGAGGGGCGCTCCGGCGCCGTGCGCGAGGCTGCCTGTGAGCGGCTGCGCAAGCGCACGCGCCAGCTCGAGGCCGAGACGGGCCTGCTCGACGAGGCGCGGCTGCACCAGGAGATCGCGCTCGCGGCCGAGCGGATGGACGTCAGCGAGGAGCTCGTGCGGCTGCGCAGCCACGTCGACCAGTTCCGCACGCGGCTCGCCGGCGCGGGCGTCGGGCAGCCGGTCGGGCGCAGCCTCGACTTCCTGCTCCAGGAGTTCCTGCGCGAGGCGAACACGATCGGCTCGAAGGCCAGCGACGCCCCGGTCGCGCACTGGGTCGTCGAGCTGAAGACCGAGCTCGAGCGGATGCGCGAGCAGGTGCAGAACGTTGAGTAGCCGCAGCCTGCTGAACATCGGCTACGGCAACCTCGTCGCGACCGCGCGCGTGTGCGCGATCGTCGCGCCCGGCGCGGCGCCGATGAAGCGGCTGCGCGACGAGGCGGCGCGGCGCAACAAGCTGATCGACGCGACGCAGGGCCGGCGCACGCGATCGATCATCGTCATGGACAGCGACCACGTGATCCTGTCGGCGATCAACCCCGACACGATCGCCGCGCGCGTCGCGGCGGAGAGCGCGGCGGAGCGGGACGAGTCGTGAGCGCGGGGCGGCGGGGATTCCCGGTCGTCGTCGCGGCCCCGTCGGGCACCGGCAAGACGACGGTTTGCCGTCAGGTCGTCGCGCGAGACGCCGAGATCGAGTTCTCGGTCTCGCACACGACGCGGCCGCAGCGCCCGGGCGAGCGCGACGGCGTCGACTACCACTTCGTCGACGCGGCGGGCTTCGAGGGCCTCGCGCAGCGGGGCGCGTTCCTCGAGTGGGCCGTCTACAACGGCAACCGCTACGGCACGAGCTGGGACGCGATCGAGGCGCCGCTCTCGCGCGGGCGCGACGTGCTGCTCGAGATCGAGGTGCAGGGCTCGCGCCAGGTGCGCGAGAAGCGCGACGACGCGCGCTTCGTGTTCCTGCTGCCGCCGAGCCTCGACGCGCTGCGCGGGCGGCTCGAACGGCGCGGCAGCGACGACGCCGACGCGATCGCCGGCCGGCTCGAGTGCGCGCAGGCGGAGCTCGAGGAGGGGCTGCGCTTCGACTACGCGGTGGTCAACGACCGCCTCGAGGCCTGCGTCGACGAGGTGCTCGCGATCCTCGCGGCCGAGCGCCGCGGCGACACCGCGGCGCTGCGCACGCGGCTCGCGCCCGGTCCGGCGGTCGCCAAGCTGCTCGGGGCGTAGCGGGCGCCGGGCGCGGCGCGCCCGAAACCGGTAGATTGGTGGAACCCACCGATCCCGAAGGCATTTCCGGTGCCGGTTCCGCGCTTCAACGACATCGCCGACCGCATCCTCGAGTACGACCCGTCCTGCGACCTGGCCCTGCTCCAGCGCGCGTACGTGTTCTCGGCGAAGGTGCACGAGGGCCAGGAGCGCCTGTCCGGCGAGCCGTACCTGGTCCACCCGCTCGAGGTCGCGTCGATCCTCGTCGACCTGCGCCTCGACGAGGTGACGGTCGCCGCCGGCCTCCTCCACGACACGATCGAGGACACGCTGACGACCGCCGACGAGCTGCGGCGGCTGTTCGGCGAGTCGGTCGCGTTCCTCGTCGAGGGCCTGACGAAGATCGCGCACGTCGAGTTCAAGTCGAGCCGCGAACGCCAGGCCGAGAGCTTCCGCAAGATGCTGCTCGCGATGTCGAGCGACATCCGGATCCTGCTGATCAAGCTCGCCGACCGACTGCACAACATGCGCACGCTCGGCTTCGTCTCCGACGACCAGGGGCGGCGCATCGCGCAGGAGACGCTCGACATCTACGCGCCGCTCGCGCACCGGCTCGGCATCCACTGGATGAAGCAGGAGCTCGAGGACCTGGCCTACCGCACGCTCGAGCCCGAGGCGGCGCGCGAGCTCGACCGGCGGCTGCGCTCGAAGCGCAAGGCGCGCAGCCGCTACATCGAGGAGGTAATCGGCGTGCTCTCGGCGCGCCTCGCCGACCAGGGCCTGAGGGCGGAGGTGACCGGTCGGCTCAAGGACCTCGCGTCGATCCACGCGAAGATGCAGCGCGACGGCGTGTCGCTCGACGAGATCTACGACACGATCGCGTTCCGGATCATCCTCGACGGCGCCGCCGCCGAGGTCTACGCGGCGCTCGGCATCGTGCACGCGATCTGGCGCCCGGTGCCGGGGCGCTTCAAGGACTACGTCGCCCTGCCGAAGGCGAACGGCTACCAGTCGCTGCACACGACCGTGATCGGCCCCTACGGCGAGCGGATGGAGGTGCAGATCCGCACGCACGAGATGCACCGCGACGCCGAGCTCGGGATCGCCGCGCACTGGAAGTACAAGTCCGGCCAGGTCTCGGCCGACGCCGACGACGGCAAGTTCGCGTGGCTGCGGCAGCTGATCGAACGCCACCAAGACGTCTCGGACCCGAACGAGTTCATCGAGACCGTCAAGGTCGACCTCTTCCCCGACGAGGTCTTCGTGTTCACGCCGCGCGGCGACGTGATCGGGCTTCCGGTCGGCGCGACGCCAGTCGACTTCGCGTACGCGATCCACAGCGAGGTCGGCGACGCCTGCGCCGGGGCGAAGGTGAACGGCAAGCTCGTGTCGCTGCGCCAGCCGCTGCACGACGGCGACACGGTCGAGGTG
This sequence comes from uncultured Spirochaetales bacterium, assembly GCA_964597285.1. Classification (GTDB taxonomy): domain Bacteria; phylum Myxococcota_A; class UBA9160; order UBA9160; family SMWR01; genus JAHEJV01. The sequence continues at coordinate 1,173 of CAZQYK010000193.1, read as the reverse complement.
ATCACGCACCCGCGGCAGCGCCCGCGCAAGGACTGGCTCGACTTCGTCGTCACCGGCAAGGCGCGCAGCCGCATCCGCCACGCGATCCGCGCCGAGGAGAAGGCCGCGAGCCGCGAGCTCGGGCGCGAGCTGCTCGAGCGCGAGTTCCGCAAAGCCGGCCTGTCGCTCGCCCGCGCGCGCGAGGGCGACGCGCTGCTCGAGCTCGCGCGGCGCCACGGGCGCGGCTCGATCGACGACCTTCTGGCCTGGGTCGGCTACGGCCGCATCGGGGCCGGCGAGGTCGTGCGCGCGCTGAGCGGCGAGGAGGGCGCCGTCGAGGCGCCGCCGCCGCGCCGGCGGCGCCTGTTCGGGCGCGGCGGCGACGCGTCCTCCGCGCTGCAGGTCGGTGGGCAGTCGGACGTGATGGTGCGCTTCGGCGGCTGCTGCGCGCCGCTGCCCGGCGACGAGGTGGTCGGCTTCGTCACGCGTGGGCGCGGCGTCACGGTGCACCTGAAGGACTGCCCGAAGGTCTTCGAGCTCGACCCGGAGCGGCGCATCGAGGTCGACTGGCGCGGCGACGCCGAGGTGTCGCGCAAGGTGAAGATCCGCGTGCGCTCGCAGGACTCGCCGGGCCTGCTCGCGAAGGTGACGAAGTCGATCTCTGCGCAGGGGCTGAACATCGACGCGGCCCGCGTCACGACGACGCCGGATCGGATGGCCGAGCAGACCTTCGACGTCTGGGTGCAGGACGTCAGCGCGCTGAACGCGCTGATGCGGGAGATCCGCAAGATCAAGGGCGTGCTGAGCGTCGAGCGGCAGCGCACGTGACGCTCCGCTCCGGTCCCCGGATCGCGTTCGGGCGACCGGCGCGGTGAGGATCCTCCAGCTCTCGAGCGACTGGAAGTGGACCGGCCCGGCCGCGCCGATGCTCGCGCTCGCCGAGGCGCAGCGCGAGGCCGGCCACGACGTGGCGCTGGCCTGCGCGCCGGCGCCCCCCGACACGACCCCGTCGCTGCGCGAGCGCGCGGTCGCGGCCGGCTTTCCGCCGCTTCTCGAGCTCGGCCGCTCGCGCGGCGTGCGCCCGTGGCGCGACCGCGTCGACGCGGCGCGGCTCGCGGCGCTGTTCGCGGAGCGTCCTTTCGACGTCGTCCACACCTGGCACACGCGCGACCACGTGCTCGCGCTGCGCGCCGC
>CAZQYK010000192.1:0-6315 GCA_964597285.1 uncultured Spirochaetales bacterium | reverse complement strand
GCGACGGCGCGCGGCGCCGGCGCGCGCCGCTTCAGCGGATCGATCGCACCGCGAACCTCGCCACACCGTGACCCGCTCCACTCAGCCGCACCAGCGACTCCTCGACGTCCGCGCCCGGTGCGAGCCGCGCGCGATAGACGTCCAGCTCGTTCGGGCCGGAGGTCAGCGTCACGCCGACGGCGCGCAGATCGGTCGCGATCTGGCCGGCCTCGGCGTCGCGCCGGAACGCGATCTCGAGCTCGACGCCAGGCGGCGCCGCCGACACCGGCGCGGCCGCCGCGGTCTCGTAGCTCGGCGCCTCGCGCGCGATCCAGATCACGCCGACGGTCAGCATGCCGGAGCACACCGCGACCAGCAGGCCGGCGGCGATGCCGACCGGCTGCACGATCCGCCGGCGCACGCGCCGCGCGCGGGCGCGCGCGCGCGCGGCGAAGCCGCGCCGCGCCGGCGCCGACGGCGGCAGCTCGGCGCGGTCGTCGTGCGCGCGGATGCGCTCGAGCACGCGCCCGGACACGCGCTCGGCGTCGGGCAGCTCGAGCGCGGGCTCGTCTTCGCCGCGCACGAACGCGAGCTCGGCGCGACACGCCTGGCAGTCGGCTGCGTGCGACTCGACGGCGCCGCGCTCCGCGCGCGTCAGGCCCTCGGGATACCACGGAATCGACGCCAGGATCGCCTCGGGACAGCTTCTGTTCTGGTTCTGGGGCATCGCTACCCCCCCTCCGAAAGGAAGCGGGCCAGATTGCGAAGACGCGAGCGGGCCCGGTTCACCCGCGTCTTGACGTTCGCCTCCGAGATCGAGAGCTCCTCCGCGATCTCGGGGTACGAGCGGCCCTCGAGGAAGGCCATGCGCAGCACGTCGCGCTGGCCCTCGGGAAGCCGCTCGAGGGCGTGGATCACCTGCGAGAGCTCGTCGCGCGCCGCGAGCGTCGCGTGGCAGTCGGCCGGGTCGGCGATCGCGCCGAGCTTGTCGTCGGCCATCACCTGCACCGACGCGCGGCGCGGCTGCGCGAAGTAACGGCGCGCCGTCAGCACCTTGAGGTTCGCGATGCCGAAGATCCACGTCGACACCGGCGACTCGCCGCGATAGGCCGCCGCGTTGCGCCAGATCTCGAAGAACACGTCGATCGCGATCTCCTCGGCGAGGCCCTCGTCGCGGACGCGGCGGCGCACGAACGAGAAGACGCGCTTGTAGTAGCGGTCGAAGATCGCGCGGTGAGCGCTGTGGTCGCGCGCGACGACGCCGGCGAGCAGCGCGCGGTCGGCGTCGGGCGCGGGGCGCGCGGGCGCCTCCACCGAGCGGCCGCCCGGGACGACGCGCAGCTGTGCGGTCGGGTTGTCCATGCGCTCGCTACTCCCCTCCCAGCAGGCCCTTCGTCAGCTCGTCGACCGAGTCGAAGACGGGCCCCGTCGTCGTCTGCAACGGATCGCCGAGCGGCTCGGCCGGGAGCAGCGGCTCCGCCGGCGCGATGGGATCCCCGGCGATCTCGAGGATCGGCTCCGCGTCGACGGCCGGCAGCGCGCCGCCTCCGCCGCTCGTTCCGCCGCCGAGACCGACCGCGCTCAGCACGCCGCCGAGCAGCGTCGGCTCGCCCGTCGTCGAGCGGGTCGACGTCAGTCCGGAGGTCGTCTTCTCGATCAGGTCGAGCAGGCCGGGGTCGATCTCGTCGGGCGAGAACGCGCCCCCCGGCCGGCCGGCGACGCTCGGCGGCATCGCCTGGACCACCGGAGTCTCGAGATCGGGATCGGGCTGCGCGCAGGCCCCGGGCGCGGCCAGCGACGCGCCGCCGCGCGGATCGGCGGCGGCGACGCCCGCGGCGAGCAGCGCACAGGCGAGCAGTCCCGTCGGCGTCGTGGCTCTCATCGTTCCCTCGCGAAGGTGACGTTGAACAGCAGCCCGACTACGTGCTGGTCGTAGTTGAACAGCTCGACCGTCGAACGGCTGTCGCGGTAGCGGTAGTGCACCGACGCGGAGATCCGCTGGGTCAGCGGCACCGCCAGCCGGGCCGACGCAGTATAGACCTGCTCGCGCCGGCGCGTGTTGGAGAGGAAGTACGGCTGGTTGCTCTGCGCCCCCGCGACGAGTGCGTCCTGGTCCGGGAAGGTCGACGGGTGGTCGTGGATTCGACTCTCGAAGCTCCCGTCGAGGTCGAGGCCGACGTTCCACGGCAGGAAGAAGCTCAGGCCGAGGTTCAGGCGGTGCACCTGGCGCGAGTCCTCGCGGCCCTCGGCCTCGAAGTCCGTGTACGTGTAGCCGCCGCGCAGCGCCGGATCGCGGACGCCCTCGAGGTCGAGGTCGAACGAAATCGCGTGCGCGACGCCGACGCTCCCGCCCCAGCCGTCGCGGTTGCGCGCGCGCCGCTCGTTCAGACCCTGCGGACCGCAGACGTTGCTCGTGGGCGGACAGCTGCCCCCCGGCTGGGCGTCGGGCACGTCGGCCGAGCCGATGCGGTAGTCGTCGGCGAAGACCGTGCCGCGCAGCGCGCTGGTCTGGCGCTCGGACCACGCGTGGATCAGCGACAGCTTGCCGCCGTTCGACAGCAGGAACGCGTCACCGTCGACCCACGCGAAGCCGACGTCGTAGAAGCCGCGCAGGTGCGTCCGGTCGGTGAGCGCCTGGTTCAGCCACAGCGACGCGGTCGGGAAGTGGGTGTCGAAGCCGCTCAGGTCGTCGTCGACGTGCGCGCGGCCCAGGTAGCTGCCGAGCGCGCCGGCGCTCGTGTCGCCCCAGCGGCCGAGGTCGAAGCCGCCGCGCGCGAGCCAGACGCCGCGGAAGTCCTGCTCGTCGCTGATGTCGCTCGGCAGCGGCGTGTCGCGTCCCGAGAGCACGACGTTGTCGTCGTACTCCATGCCGGCGCCGAGCGTCAGCCACGCGCGCCGCGTCCAGGCCTCCTCGAGCGCGTTGCCGGCCTGGTCGGCCCACTCGGTGCCGGCCCAGCCGTCGGCGACGCCGCGCAGCGTCGCGTGCGCGCGCTGCTGCTCGCCGGCGGCCTCGAGCGCGAGGCCCAGGTAGTACGACGCCACCGGCTCGACCGGCTCCGGGTTCTCCGCGGTGTTCCAGCCCGAGGCGTCGATCTCGACGGCGCGCTCGAGCGCGGCCACCGCGGCCGCGGCGTCGCCGCGCTGCAGATCGGTCATGCCGCGGTAGAGCTGCCAGATCGCCTGGCCCGAGCGCTCGCTGGTGGCGTGCAGCGCGGCGTCGGCGCCGTCGTAGTCGCCGGCGTGGTAGCGCGCGCGCGCGAGGTCGAAGCGGGCCTCGGCGAGCTCGGGGTCGGCCTCGAGCGCGGCCTCGAGCGACGCGACCGCGCGCGCGTAGTCCTTCGTCCGCAGCGCGCACTGGCCGAGACGCAGCGCGAGCCGGGCGTCGCCGGGCGTCGCGGCGAGCTCGCGCTCGAGCTCGGGAAGCGCCGCCGCGCAGCGGCCGTCGAGCGCGAGCTGCTCGCCGCGCGTCGGCCGGCGATCTTCCTCGGCGGCGAGAGCATTCGACAGCAGCAGCAGGCCGAGCATTCCGATGATCCGCCCCGTCCTCAACGACGCTTCCGGCGGCGTCCGTTCCGGTGCAGTCCGCGACGCGACATGGAGCTCCCCGGGGCTCCGCCGCGCCGGGCGGACGTCACCCGCTGGTGAGTGGCGGTCCCGGGCGCCGAGGTTGCGAAATTTTCGGGGGCGTCCGCGCGCGCCCGCAGACGCAGCCGAAGGGCCCAATCCACCGAAGCCACTCCGGAAATGCGACGTCCGGTGCATTCTCGAGGCGACGCCGGCCGCCGGGCGTGCGATGATGCGATTGGACCGGAGCGCGGGTCCTCTGGCTTCCTGCGAGCAGGAGGCCTCGGGACCCACGCCCCGGCCGGGCTGTACGGCGTGCGTTGCCGTTCGGGCCGGTCCGGTCACACGGCGCCGACCTTGGAGGCCCGGGGGGTTGCGGGGTAGTGTGCGGCTCCCCGAGGAGGCCTCCCCGATGCCCGCGCTGCTGACCGAGAAGGACGGCCACGTCCTGACCGTCACGATCAACCGCCCCGAGAAGAAGAACGCCGTCGACGCCGAGGTGCTGTGCGGCCTCTCCGACGCCTGGCACCGCCTCGACGAGGATCCGGAGCTGCGCGTCGCGATCCTGACCGGCACCGGGCCGGTGTTCTGCGCCGGCATGGACCTGTCGGTGATCCCGAAGCTGCGCGCCGGCAAGGCCGACGACGAGTACGAGGAGCGGCTGCTGAAGGACGGCGCGGTGATCTTCGACGGCTGGCTGAAGACCTACCGCCCGACGAAGCCGGTGATCGCCGCGGTCGAGGGCTACGCGCTCGCCGGCGGCACCGAGATCCTCCAGGGCACCGACATCCGCGTCGCCGGCGAGGGCGCGGAGTTCGGCGTCACCGAGGTGCAGCGGGGCCTGTTCCCGATGGCCGGCTCGACGGTGCGGCTGCCGCGCCAGCTGCCGTACACGGTCGCGGTCGAGATGCTGGTCGCCGGCACGTCGATCCCGGCGCGCCGCGCGTACGAGCTCGGCCTGATCGGCCACGTCGTGCCCGACGGCCAGGCGCTCGCGGTGGCGCGCGAGATCGCGCAGCGCATCGCCGACAACGGCCCGCTCGCGGTGAAGGCGATCATGGCGACGATCCGCGAGACCGCGACGCTGCCCGAGAGCGAGGCCTTCGCGATCGAGATGAAGCACGGCATGCAGGCCATGTCCTCCGAAGACGCGGCGGAAGGGCCGCGGGCCTTCCTCGAGAAGCGCAAGCCGGTGTTCAAGGGGCGTTAGTTCTCGGGCGCCGCTTCGCTTCTGACACGGAATCCGTCGGCCGGGTACCGGGCGGGGCTCGTCGCGTAGGCCCGCGGGCGAGGGGCTAGCGGAACCGCTGGTCTACACCGTCCCCAGAACGGAGAAGAGGTGGGAATACGTCGGTGACGCGATCGAGCGGGCCGGAAGCGACGAGACCGCCGCCCGACCCCCCGCGACGGATCCCGCACGAGAACGCGAAGCGGCGACCCGCAAGACCTAACGCTCGAGCCACCCCGGGGTGGGGAGGTTCTTGCTGCGCAGGAATTCGGGGTTGTAGAGCTTGCTCTGGTAGCGGCTGCCGCCGTCGGCGAGGACGGTGACGACGGTGTGGCCGGGGCCCAGCTCCTTCGCGAGGCGGATCGCGCCGGCGACGTTGATGCCGCTCGAGCCGCCGAGGCACAGGCCCTCGTGCTCGAGCAGGTCGAAGAGGATCGGCAGCATCTCCTCGTCGGGAATGCGGTACGCGTCGTCGATCGGGGCGCCCTCGAGGTTCCCGGTGACGCGACCCTGCCCGATGCCCTCGGTGACCGAGCTGCCCTCGCCGCGCAATTCGCCGGTCTTGATCCACTGGTACATCGACGCGCCCATCGGGTCGGCGGCGACGATGCGCACGTCTCGCTTGCGCGACTTGAGATAATCGCCGACGCCGGCCAGCGTGCCGCCGGTGCCGATCGCGCAGGTGAAGCCGTCGACGCGGCCGTCGGTCTGCTCCCAGATCTCGGGGCCGGTCGAGCGCACGTGGCCCTCGCGGTTGCTGCGGTTGTCCCACTGGTTCGCGTACAACACGCCCTTCGGCTCGCTCTTCGCGAGCTCGGCCGCGAGGCGCTCGGCCTGGTGCACGTAGTGGTTCGGGTCCTTGAAGGGCACCGCCGGCACGCAGCGCAGCAGGGCGCCGCACAGCCGCAGCATGTCCTTCTTCTCCTGGCTCTGCGTCTCCGGCATCAGGATCACGGTGCGGTAGCCGCGCGCGTTGCCGACCAGTGCGAGGCCGATGCCGGTGTTGCCGGCCGTGCCCTCGACGACGACGCCACCGGGCTCGAGCTCGCCGCGCTCCTCGGCGTCGAGGATGATGTACTTCGCCGCGCGGTCCTTGACCGAGCCTCCCGGGTTCAGGAACTCGGCCTTGCCGAGCACCTCGCAGCCGGTGAGCTCGGAGGCCCTGCGCAGCCGGATCATCGGGGTGTTGCCGACCGCGTCGCTGAATCCGTCTCGCACGTCCAAAGGGGCTCCTCCGGTGGGGCGTCCACTATGCCAGACCCGCGGCGCGGCGGATCGTCGCGAGGTCGCGCGGGTCGAGCGGCAGCTCGAGAGCGAGCGAGCGCGCGCGTGCGCTCATCTTGCGCAGCGTCTTCGCGGTGACGTCGACGAGCTTGTCCGGCTCGAGGCGCTCGGCGATCTCGCGGTACTGCGTCTCGAGAAACACCAGGCACAGCGCGTCCTCGAGCGCCTGCGCGTCGGGCTCGCCGCGAGCGAGCCCGCGCTTGTGCAGGAGGTCGGAGACGCGCCGGATCAGCGCCGCGTCGTAGCCGTGCTCGGCGAGG
>CAZQYK010000191.1:0-4735 GCA_964597285.1 uncultured Spirochaetales bacterium | reverse complement strand
TCTCGCGCAGCGCGTCGAGCCGCTCGAGGTCGCGCGCGAGGAAGGCCCACTGCGAGCGCACGCGCGCCACGCGCGGCAGCCGCGGGCTCGTGATCACGAGCATCCGCAGCCCGACCTCGAGCGCGAGGCGGCCGAGCAGCGGCGGCAGGTCGAAGTGCTGGCTCGACACGTGCATCGCGAGCACGCCGTCGGGCGCGAGCGAGTCGGCGTAGAGCGCGAGCGCCTCGCGCGTCAGCAGGTGCACCGGCAGCGCGTCGCTGCTGTAGGCATCGACGATCAGCCAGTCGAGCGGCGGGAGGCCCCGCGCGCGCTCGGCCTCGAGCGAGAGGCGAGCGTCGCCCTCGACGACGGCGATCTCCGCCGCGCTCGTCGACAGGTACTGGAAATAGGCTCCGCTGCTCGCGATGCGGATCACCGCGGGGTCGATCTCGTAGAAGCGGAAGTGGTCGCCCGGGCGTCCGTAGGCCGCGAGCGTGCCGACGCCGAGCCCGATCACGCCGACGCGCGTCGCCACGAGCGGCCGCGCGCCGAGCGTGAGGCCGATGCCGGTGCGCGGGCCGTAGTACGAGGTCGGCATGCGCGGGCGCGTCGGGTACTGGAAGCCGTGCAGCGTCGTGCCGTGGGTCAACGAGAAGCGCCGCGCGGCGTCGGCGCCGACCTCGCGCACGCGCAGCACGCCGAAGAAGGTGCGCTCCTGGAACAGCAGCCCGGGCTCGGGGCCGAGGTCGCGCGCGCCGACCGCGACGAGCGCGAGCGTCGCCACACCTGCTAGCGCCGCGCGCCAGCGCGGCGCTCCACGGAATAGCCAGCTCTCGGGGTCGGCGCGGCAGACGACGAGCAGCAGCGCCCACGCCGCGGCGAGCCCGAGCCCCAGCTCCCAGGTGCCGGGGAAGACGAGCGGCGCGGTGACGCCGACGAAGAGGCCCCCGAGGGCGCCGCCGAGCGACACGCTCAGGTAGTACGCGGTCAGGTGCGCCGGGTCGGGCCGCAGCCGGTACAGCTCGCCGTGCAGCACCATGCACGCGGCGAAGAGCAGCAGGCACTGGCGCGTGATCTCGAAGCGCAGCCCGCCCGGTGGCGACGCCCCGACGACGTCGACGAGCCACGGCAGCGCGTACGCGACCGCGGCGAGCGCGGCGAACACGGGCCGGACGTAGACCGCCGGGTACGCGAAGCACAGGATGAAGGTCGCGAGATAGGTGGCGAGGGGCAGGATCCACAGGAAGGGGACGCTCGCGGTGTCGGTGCACAGCGCGTTCGTGATCCCCATCAGCAGCACCACCGCGGCGCCGGCGAGTGCGATCCACAGCGCGCGGCGCGCCGGCGCCGGCCCCGGTCCGGCCGCGGGCGCTGCGGCCGACGCCGCGGGAGCCGCACGGTGTGCGAGGAGCGCGCAGCCGAGCACCGCGGCCGCCGTCGCGGCGAAGGCCCACGACCACGCGCGCCCCGACGCCGCGAGGCCGACGTGCGGCTCGATCGCGAACGGGTAGCCGAGCAGCGCCGCGAGCGAGCCGAGGTTCGAGACGGCGTAGAGCGGGTACGGCGAGCGCCCGGGGTGGCGCCGCGCGAACCACGCCTGCACCAGCGGGCCGGTCGCAGCGAGCGCGAGGAAGGGCAGCGCGACGACGGCGACGAGCATCGCGAGGATCGCCGGGATCGGCGCGCCGCCGCCGCCCGGCTTCCACGCGTCGTCGGGCAGCACCGGCAGCAGCGCGAGCGCGGTGGCGAACAGCGCCGCGTGCACCGCGAGCTGCGCGCGCGGCGGCACCCAGCGCACCAGCGCGTGCGCATACGCGTAGCCGGCGAAGAGCGCGGTCTGGAAGAACGCGAGGCACAGCGCCCAGACCGCCGGCACGCCGCCGAACCACGGCAGGATCCGCTTGCCGACGATCGGCTGCACGAGGAAGATCAGGAACGCCGCGGCGAAGCTCGCTGCCGCGAACAGAACCAGCTCGGCGCGGCGGCTCGTGTTCACTTGCGCGTGACGTCGAGCCGGAGCCGCGTGAGCCGGGTGCTGCGGATGCGCCACTCCCCGGACCGCTTCGCGTACTCCTCGTGGTAGTGCCCCCACCCGTGCAGCACGAGCTCGGGCAGGTCGACGAAGTCGTACATCGCCCAGACGCCGCGCGCGGTGTCGGCCCCGGTGAGCTCGATCTCCGGCATGTGCCCGTGGTGCACCGTCGTCGCGTCGCGCAGCGCCTCGCTGACGCGCCGCACGATCTCGTCGCGGCCGCGGAAGACGTGGCTCGGGTCCGGCGATGCGGCGACCGTCGCGTCCTCGGTGAAGACCTCGCCGAACGCGGCCCAGTCCTTCGTGTCCATGTGGCGGAAGTAGCGCGCCTTGAGCCGCTTGATCGCCTCGATCTCGTCGAGCGCGCCCATCGTGGTCCTCCGTCAGGCCCGCGGCCGGAAGTAGGGCAGGGTGATCTCGTCCGACATGCGGCGGAAGGTCACCTCGATCGGCATCCCGATCCGCACGTCGGCTGGGTCGCAGTCGACGAGGTTCGAGAGCATCGTCCAGCCCTCCTCGAGCTCGGCGATCACGACGACGTACGGCACCGCGAAGGCCGGACGCTGCGGGCGGTGCACGACGGTGTAGCTGTAGACGGTCCCGCGGCCGCTGCTCGCGCGCCACTCGAGGCCGTCGCCGAAGCAGCCCGGACACACCGGCTGCGGCACGAACACCGCGGCGCCGCAGTCGCGGCAGCGCTGGTAGCGGAGCTCGCCGGCGCGGCAGCCGTCCCAGTGCGGGCGCGAGAGCGCGGTGGGCCGAGGCAGCGGGATCCCGGCGGAGGCGCTCACGGCCGCACGCTCCCGAGCAGCGCGACGTCGCAGAAGAGCGCGCCGGCGCCGCCGTTGCTGGTCATCACGACCTCGGCGCCGGGCACGCGCAGCGCGTCGGGCACCCGGCCCTGGAGCTGCAGCACCGAGGCCGTGACCTTCTGCAGCAGCTGCGCGGTGCCGGGGTGGCTGAACGAGAGCAGGCCGCCGTGGGTGACGAGCGGGCACTCGCCCCCGATCGCGATGCGGCCGTCCATCACGAAGTCGCCGCCCTCGCCCTCCTTGCAGAAGCCGAAGGCCTCGAGCTGGCGGATCAGCTCGAACGAGAAGGGGTCGTAGAGCTCGCAGACGTCGACGTCGGCCGGCCCGAGGCCGCACTGCGCGAACGCGCGCTCGGCCGCGCGGCGCCCGGACGCCCCGTAGCGGTCCCAGACCGGCGCGGTCACGTAGGCCATGCCCTGGCGCTCGAGCGCGGCGCCGAGCAGCCACACCGGCGTCACGCCGAGGTCGGCGGCGCGCTCGGCGCGCGTCAGCACGAGGCCGGCGCCGCCCTCGGAGTTGATCGCGCAGTCGAGCAGGTGGAAGGGCTCGGCGACGAGGCGCGACGCGAGCACGTCGCGAGGCGTGACCGGGCGGCCGTGGAACACGGCCTCGGGGTGCAGGGCGCCGTGGCTGCGGATCGTCGCCGCGACCTCGGCGAGCGCCTCGGGCTTCGTGCCGTACAGGTGCATGTGGCGGCGCGCGATCAGCGCGAACTCGGCGGCGGTGTAGAGCCCCCAGCACGCGACGAACTCGCTCGTCGGCCGCGTCCACGGCGAGGTCGACTCGCGCTCGACGTACTCGCCGGCCTGCGCGTCGGCGAGCACGACGGTCTCGCACTGGCCGGTCGCGATCGCGAGCGCGCCCTCGATCACGGCCTCGATGCCGAGCGACAAGCCGGTCCACGACGGGCGCCCGCCGAACCACTGCACCACCTCGCGCGGGTTCAGGCGCGAGACCGACGAGCGCACGTTGATGCCGTCGACGTCGGCGGGTCGCAGGTTCGCCGCGGCGAGCGCGCCGCGCAGCGCGTCGACGACGAGCTCGAGCTCGCTCACTGCTTCGAGGCGCGTCGCCTGGCGCGTGTGATAGGCGCCGACGATCGCAACGTCGTGGAAGGGATGGCGGGGCATCGGCTCGGGGCTCTTCGGGGGGTCCGCGGGGCTGGGGCGCGCATCGTATCACGCGGTACCCTGCGCGGGTCCATGTCCGATTCGGTCCGCCCGCGCTTCGTCGACTGGCTCGTGACGCCGCTCTTCCTGCTCGGCTTCGGCGGCACGCTGCTCGTCTTCGACCCGCTCCAGCGCATCGCGCGCCTGTTCGGCCAGCGCCCGCAGGAGATCGTCGCCGGCTGTCTCCAGGCGACGCTCGTCGCCGTGTTCCGCCTCGCCGGCACGCGCCTCGTCGTCGAGCGCGACCCTCGTGTGCGGCCCCGGCGCCCGTACCTGGTGATCGCGAACCACCAGAGCATGTTCGACGTGCCGATCTTCGGCGCGCTGCTCTTCTCGAACTTCCCGAAGTACGTCTCGAAGCGCGAGCTCGCGCGCGGCATCCCGAGCATCTCGTACAACCTGCGCCGCGGCGGCAACGCGGTGATCGACCGCGACGACCGCGCCGGCGCCACGCGCGCGATCCGCGAGCTCGGCGCGCAGGTGCGCGAGCGCGGCGTCTCGGCGGTGATCTATCCCGAGGGCACGCGCGCGCGCCGCGGCGAGCTCGGCGCGTTCAAGCCGGGCGGCGCGCTCGCGCTGCTCGACGAGGCGCCCGAGGTTCCGGTCGTCGTGGTCGCGATCGACGAGTCGTGGCGCCTGCTGCGCTTCAACCTCTTCCCGATCCCGTACGGCACGCGCGTGCGCGTGCGGATCGGCGCGCCGATCGAGCGCCGCCCCGACGAGGACCGCGCCGGCCTGCTGCG
>CAZQYK010000190.1:0-4145 GCA_964597285.1 uncultured Spirochaetales bacterium | reverse complement strand
GGCTGCGGTAGAAGCTGCTCTCCATCTCGAGCAGCCGGCGGTGCCGCTCGAGCTGGAAGTCGACGAGCGTCTCGAGGGCCTGCTCGAGCGGGAGATCGGCGATCGCCCAGCGCTCGTGCGCGAGCTCGCGCGCCTCGCGCGTCGCGTCGCGGTCGTAGATCGCCGCGAGCACCGCCGCGCGGTTCGGGAAGTAGCGGTAGAGCGAGCCGATGCTGACGCCGGCGCGCTCGGCGACGTGGTTCGTCGTCAGCGCGTCGGCGCCGCGCTCCTCGAGGATGCGGCGGCCCGCCTCGACGATCGCCTCGACGATCTCGCGCGAGCGCCGCTGCTTCGGCGTGCGCCGCACCGCGGTCGGCGCGCCGGTCGCCCCGCTGCGAGCCTGCGACTGCGCCATCGCGACGATCCTACACCGCGCGCCCGGCGGCCCGGGCAAAACGTGAGCCGGCGCGCGCCCCGTCCGGCGCGCGGCCGGAAAGCGCCACACTTCCGGGCGCTTCCCAGTGTGGTTCGGGACGCGAATCGCGAGTGGTCGGCGGCGTCGCGCGGGCGCACGGTGGGCGCTGCGGCCCGCCTTCGCGGTGCCGCAGCTCGAGGAGGAATCCGATGCGTCCGTTCACCCCGACCCTCGCGGCCGCCGCGCTCGCGCTCGCCGCTCCCGCCCATGCGCTCGACGTCCTCGTCACCAACGACGACGGCATCGCGTCGCCGGGCCTGCAGATCCTCGCCGCCGCGCTCGCCGCCGCCGGCCACGACGTCACCGTCGTCGCGCCGGCCGACGAGCAGAGCGGCAAGGGCGGCTCGATCAACACCGACGTGTTCGGCGCGTTCGTCGCGATCTCGCGCGTCGCGCCGAACCAGTACGCGGTGCAGGGCACGCCGTCCGACGCGGTCAACGCCGCACTCAACGTGCTGATGGCCGGCGACCCGCCGGACCTCGTCGTCTCGGGACTCAATCGGGGCCAGAACCTGGCGAAGATCACGTCGAACACGTCGGGCACGATCGGCGCGGCGCTGCGCGCGGCACTCGACGCGGGGATCCCGGCGATCGCCGGCAGCGTCGGCATCCTGTTCTCCGAGTCGAGTGGCGGCTTCCCGAGCACGAGCGCCGCGTACGCCCCGGCGTCGGCGTTCCTCGTCGACGCGATCGCCGCGCTCGAGGCGGCGCCCGGCCCCGGCCTGCTCCCGAAGGGCGTGCGGCTGCTGAACGTGAACTTCCCGGTGCCGCACACGGCGTGGAGCGGCGTCGCCTTCACGAAGCTCGGCGACCGCTCGGACCTCGAGCTCCCGTTCTTCGACTCGACGGTCGGCTTCCCGCCCTTCTTCCCGCCGCTCGGGATCGCCGAGGCCTGCGACGCGATCGACGTCGGCGAGTTCTGCCTCGCCGGCGTCGGCGTGAGCTTCCCGCCCGGGCCCGACGGCGAGAAGGACGCCGACACCGACGCGCACCGCGCGAACCGGATCTCGATCACGCCGCTCGAGGGCGACATGACCGCCGGCGGCAAGGGCGCCGCCGACGTCGCGGACGTCCTGTCGGAAGTGTCGCCCTAGCGGGGCCGCGCGCGCCGGAGCCGGGCCGCGAGCAGCGCGCCGAGCGCGATCGCAATGGCGCCCGGCTCCGGCAGCGGGCGCAGCGGGTTGCTCGCGGCGTCGCCGGCGGCGACGCGCGCCGCGAGCCCGGACCACGCGCTGCTCGCGACGTGGCGCAGGTTCGGGTAGGTCGGCGGATCGCCGGCGGCCTCGAAGCCGCTGCGCGCGCCACCGGGCCACGGTGTCGCGACGAGTCCGACGCCGCCGGGGTCGGCGCCCGGCGCGCCGGTGCGCATCGCGTCGAGCTCGGCGAGCGCCGCGTCGCGCGCGTCGGTCCAGTGCGCCGGCGGCTCGGCGCCCTGCGGCGCGAGCCAGCCCTCCGCGGCGCCGACCGCGAGCGCCATCGCCCAGCCGCCGGTCTCCTCGACCTGGACGTGGTCGCCGCCGGTGCTGAAGCGCAGGCCCTCGAACTCCGTGCCGCCGCCGACCGCGGCGACGGCGCGCAGCGCCTGCGGGTCGCCGGGCGGCGTCTCGGCGACGCTGCGGATCGCGGCGGCGCGGCGCGCCGCCGCGTCGACGCCGGCGAGCGCGGTCCAGGTCTGGGCGTCGGCCGGCACCGGCGTGGGGTTGATCTCGAGCCCGCCGCCGCCGTCGTCGCGCGTGCCGGTCCAGTAGCGGGCGCCGGCCGCGTCGTACATCGCCGCGACGAACCCCGCCGCGTGGTCGGCGACGTCGCTCCAGCGCGGCTCGCCGGGGTCGAGCCACGCGAGGTGGCGCGCGAGCGCCCACGCATCGGTGTTGTGCTCGGTGCTGCGCGCGTGAGGCGTGCCGAAGAGCGGCGCGCCGGCGGCGTCCTCGCCGAGCGAGTAGCCGCCGGTCGCGTCGTCCTGACGCGTGTGGTCGTCGATCCACGCGGCGGCCGCGCGCGCGGCGTCGAGGTAGGGCTCGCGCTCGGCGGCGGAGAGGAAGGCCGCGTCGGCCGCGGCGGCGACGAAGCGCGCGAGCGCGATGCCGGACCACGCGACGTTGCCGACCGTCGCCGCCGAGGAGTCGATCGACGGGCCCGCGTTGCCGGGCGCGAGCAGGTCGTTCGCGTAGTACGACGCGCGCAGCCGGCCGTCGCCGAAGGGGTCGGTGTCCTGCACGAGGCGCAGCCCGTCGGCGATCTCTCTCGCGCGCGCGAGGTCGCCGGCCGCGACGAGCACGAGCAGCGCGAGCGACGAGTCGTAGACGTCGGCGCGGTGCGCGAGCGGGTGGTCGGCGCCCTGGAACTCGGGCGGCGGCACGTCGTAGGTCTGCACGAGACGCGCGCTCTCGTAGCCGGGCGGGTAGTCGCCCGGCAGCGCGAACTTCGCGAGCTGGCGCTCGACGAAGGCCTCGGCCGAAGTCGCGAGCGCGAAATCGGCGCCGGCCGGCGCGGCGATCGGCGCGACGGAGGCGATGAGCGCGACGCCCGAGAGCGCGAGGAGCGGCGCGGCGCGCGTCACCGCGGCTCCGCGCTCCGCATCAGCGCGCGCTGCCCGCCGCGGAAGTGGTGGGCGCGCAGCCTGTCGCGGCGCATCCGCGCGGCGAGCTGCGCCGACAGCAGCCCGTACTCGCAGCACAGCACGTAGGTGCGCGACGGGTCGAGGCTCGGCAGCGCCGCGAGCGCGCTCGCGAAGTCGAGGTGCAGCGCGGCCGGGTGGTGGCCGCTGCGGTACTGCGCGAGCGGGCGCAGGTCGAGCAGCACCGCGCCGTCGGGCAGCCGCTCGACGGCGAGCGCGTCGGCGTCGTCGGGCTCGGGGTCGAGCGCGCGCAGGTCGAACACGCTGCGCCGCGCGACCGCGTCGCCGAGCGGGTCGCCGGGCAGGCGCGCCTCCTGTGCGAGCACCTGGTCGAGCGTCGCTCGCGTCGCCGGCTTGCTCGGCACGAGCGCGCAGTACTCGCCGACGCGCTTCGACAGCTCGAAGGTGCCGATGCGCTGCGCGAGCCCGGTGATCTCGTGCTTGTCGAAGCCGACGAGGGGGCGTAGCACCGCTCGCTCGGCCGCGCGCGACACGACGTCGAGGTTCGCGAGCGTCTGCGACGACACCTGGCCGACCGCGTCGCCGGTGACGATCGCGGCGGCGTCGACCTCGGCGGCCACCGCCTCGGCGGCGCGCAGCATCTGGCGCTTCAGCAGCACCTGCCAGTAGCGCGGCGCGGTGTGCGCGCGCAGGCGCTCGACCACCGGCTCGAAGTCGACCGCGTGCAGCCGCGGCCGCGCGCCGTACGACCAGCGCGTCGCGAGGTGCAGCGCCACCGGCAGCGCCTCGCGCAGGTGCGTCGGTCCGCCGAGGCCGCAGAACACGTAGTCGCACTCGACGCCGCGCCGCTGGATCTGCCACGCCGCGACGGCCGAGTCGAAGCCGCCGGAGAGCAGCGCCACCGCGCGCCCCTCGACGCCGAGCGGCAGGCCGCCGGGGCCCGGCGCGCGCTCGCTGAAGAACGAGGTCGCGTCCTCGCCGAGCTCGAGGCCCGCGACGACCTCGGGATCGTCGAGGTCGACCCCGGCCGCGTGCGGCAGCAGCAGCGTGCCGAGCTCGCGCTCGACCTCGCGGCGGCCGAGGCTTCGCCCGTCGCGCCGCCCGACGCGCCGC
>CAZQYK010000189.1:0-3480 GCA_964597285.1 uncultured Spirochaetales bacterium | reverse complement strand
CGCTCGCTCAGCTCGTTGCCGGCCTCCTGGCTCTGCTCTGGTTGCCGCCGCGCTCGGCCCGCTAACGACTCCGACGCGCACGCCAAGCGTCGGAAGCCTTTGGATTTCTCTCGCACCGCCAGACGCTCAAAGTCTGCCCGGCCCGAATGCACCCAGCCGGCACCCCAGCGGGCGGCCGTGCGGGTTCCTAACCACCCGGAAACAAAGTGTTTTCATCACAATTGTTTTCTGATATACCGTCAGATCAGCCGGAGGACCCTTGGCCGCCGAGACTGCCTCGACCGCCCGACCCGCCGAGCGCGACGCGCCCGCCGCTGCGGTCGACCAGAGCGGCCGCGAGCTCGGGCCG
Organism: uncultured Spirochaetales bacterium; assembly: GCA_964597285.1. Taxonomy (GTDB): domain Bacteria; phylum Myxococcota_A; class UBA9160; order UBA9160; family SMWR01; genus JAHEJV01. Next base: position 3,131 of record CAZQYK010000189.1, on the reverse strand, counting down.
CGCGCGCTCCAGACGCGCCAGCGGCTGCTCGACGCGACGGCGTCGCTGCTCGCCGACCGCAGCGTCCGCGACGTTTCGGTCGTCGACATCGCGCGCACCGCTGGGACGTCGCCGGCGACCTTCTACCAGTACTTCAAGGACGTCAGCGAGGCGACGCTGCGCCTGGCCGAGCAGGCGGCCGACGAGATGCCGGAGATCCTCGACCTCGTCGCCGGCTCGTGGGAGGGCGACGAGGGCCTCGCGCGCGCGCGCCGGCTCGTCGACGCGTTCCTGCGTCACTGGGACCACCACCGCGCCGTGCTGCGCGTGCGCAACCTCGCCGCCGACGAGGGCGACCGCCGCTTCCTGCGCGTGCGCCAGAAGGCGATGACGCCGGTGCTCGCGCGGCTCGCCGAGCAGGTCGCCGCGTCGCAGCGCGCCGGCCGCCTCGACGCGGCGATCGTGCCACAGGCCGCCGCGGCGGCGCTCGGCGCGATCCTCGAGCGCCTCGCCGCCTACCGCCGCGAGCTCGAGACGATCGGCGTGAGCCGCGACGACCTCGTCGAGACCTGCGCGCGGATCGTGCGCCAGACGGTCGGGGGCGCGGCGTAGCGCGACCTTGCGGAGCCGCGAGCGGAGTACACTGGCGCGCGATGAGCGACCCTTCCCCGCGCACGCGGGTGCACAGCTTCGCCGACGCGCTGCGCGGGCTCGCGCACCTGCTGCGCAGCCAGCCGAACGCGCGCATCCACCTGACCGCGACGGCCGGTGTGGTCGGCCTCTCGGCGTGGCTGCGCCTGTCGCTCGCCGAGTGGCGCTGGATCGTCGCGGCGATCGCGCTGGTCTGGGTCGCCGAGGCGATCAACACCGCCTTCGAGGCGCTCGCCGACGCGCTGCACCCGCAGCGCGGCGCCGGCATCGGCCGCGCGAAGGACGTCGCGGCCGGCGCGGTGCTGCTGGCGTCGGCCGGCGCGGCGGCGATCGGGGCGCTCGTGCTCGGCCCGCGGCTGCTGAACGCGTGGCTCGGCGCGCCGTGACGGGGGCGCGGTGAGCGACAAGCCCTTCCGCGTGCTGCCGCGCGTGACGCCGGCGAACGAGCACTTCTGGCGCGGCGGCGCCGAAGGCCGCCTGCAGCTGCTGCGCTGCAACGCGTGCGCGACGTGGATCCACCCGCCGTCGCCGGTGTGCCCGGGCTGCTACGGCAAGGACCTCGCGGTGCAGGCGTCGTCGGGCCTCGCGACGGTCGTGACCTACACGCTGAATCACCAGCCGTGGGTGCCGGCGCCCGACCACCCGTACGCGATCGCGATCGTCGAGCTCGACGAGCAGCCTGGCCTGCGGCTGATGACGAACGTCGTCGGCTGCCCCGCCGACGCGGTGCGCATCGGCATGCGCGTGCGCGCCGTGTTCGAGCAGCACGATGACGTGTGGATCCCCCTGTTCGAGCCGGTGCAAGCGCCCGAAGGGCGCGCCGAGCGAGGCGAAGCCGAGCGAAGTCGAACAGGTGGAGGCACGGTTTGACCGGGCCGAGCGAGCGCCGCGCCGCGATCAGCGGCATCGGCCAGTCCCAGATCGGCCGCCGCCTCGGCCGCGACCCGCTCGAGCTGACGCTCGACGCGTGCCTCGCGGCGATCGCCGACGCGGGCCTCTCGCCGCGCGACGTCGACGGCCTCGCCACCTATCCCGGCGCGATGGGCGGCGCGCCCGGCTTCACCGGCGCCGGCGTCACCGAGGTGCACGACGCGCTGCGCCTCGAGCTCGACTGGTACACCGGCGGGATCGAGCTGCCGGGCCAGCTCGGCAGCGTGATCGACGCGTGCGCGGCGATCGCGGCCGGCCTCGCGACGCACGTGCTGTGCTTCCGCTCGGTCTGGGAGGGCACCGCGCAGGGCGAGAGCGGCCGTTCCGGCATCGGCGTCGGCTCGGGCGGCGGCGGTGGAAAGGGCTTCCGCGCCGCGGGCCCGACGATGGAGTACACGCTGCCCTTCCGCTCGTACTCCGCCGCGAACTGGATCGCGATGAACGCGCAGCGCCACTTCCACGACTACGGCACGACGCGCGAGCAGCTGGCGTGGATCGCGCTCAACGCGCGCCGCAACGCCGCCGGCAACCCGAACGCGATCTACCGCGACCCGATGTCGATCGACGACTACCTGTCGGCGCGGATGATCTCGACGCCGTTCTGCCTGTACGACTGCGACGTCCCGTGCGACGGCGGGACCGCGGTGATCGTCTCGCGCGCCGACCTCGCGCGCGACCTGCGCCGCCCGCCGCTGCGCGTCGAGGCGGTGGGCTCGGCGCTGCGCGGCCGGCCGTCGTGGGACCAGTTCGACGACCTGACGACGATGGCGCTGCGCGACGCCGCCGCGATGCTGTGGGAGCGCACCGACCTGAAGCCCGCCGACGTCGACGTCGCCGAGCTCTACGACGGCTTCAGCTTCATCGCGCTCGCGTGGCTCGAGGCGCTCGGCTTCTGCGGCAAGGGCGAGGGCGGGCCGTTTATCGAAGGGGGCGCGCGCATCGCGCTCGACGGCGAGATCCCGCTCAACACGAACGGCGGCCAGCTCTCGGGCGGGCGCCTCCACGGCTACGGCTTCCTGCACGAGGCCTGCGTTCAGCTGTGGGGCGACGGTGGCGAGCGCCAGGTGCCCGGCGACCCGCGCGTCGCCGTCGCGGCCGCCGGCGGCGGGCCGCTCGGCGGGTGTCTCTTGCTCACGCGCGACTGAGGTCAGCCGCGACGGAGCGCTCCGGCGATCTCCGCGACGACGTCGGCCGCGCGCTCGACGCGGTCGATCGCCGCGGCGCTCGTCCCGGCGGCGAGGCACATCTCGTCGAAGTCGCCCTCGGTGTCGCGCGTCGGCAGCAACACCGAGTGGAGCGGCATCGGATAGCGCGCGCCGCCGACCGAGGTCGTCCCGATCGGGGCCACGTCCATCGGCGGCGGCTCGCCGCGCTCGGCGCGGCGCACGGCACGGTTGCGCAGCACCCGCATCGGCGCGTCGGGCCACTCGGGGCCGAACAGACGCGTGATCGCCGTGTCGTCCGGGCCGGCCGCGACGATCCGGCGCTGCCACTCGGGGTGCGCCGGCGACTCGGCGCACGCGACGAAGCGCGTGCCGAGGCAGACGGCGTCGGCACCGCGCGCGAGGGCC
>CAZQYK010000188.1:0-4197 GCA_964597285.1 uncultured Spirochaetales bacterium | reverse complement strand
TCGGGGCTAGGGTCGGCGCCGATGGGCCTCCGCCTCGAGCGCATCCCGACGCTGTCCGACAACTACACGTATCTGCTCGTCTGCGAGGAGAGCGGCGAGGCCGCGGTCGTCGACGCGCCCGAGGCCGACCCGGTCGTCGCGCGCGTCGACGCCCTCGACGTCGAGCTGACGAAGGTGCTCTCGACGCACCACCACTTCGACCACTCGGCCGCGAACCCGGCGCTCGCGGAGCGCTACGGCGCGCCGGTCTACGGCCACCGCAGCGACGAGGGCCGGCTGCCGGGCCTGACGCACGGCCTCGACGAGGGCGACACGCTGCGCGTCGGGCGCCACGAGGCGCGCGTGCTGTTCATCCCGGCGCACACGCGCGGCCACATCGCCTACGTGTTCGACGACGCCGATGCGGTGTTCTGCGGCGACACGCTCTTCGCGGCCGGCTGCGGGCGCCTGTTCGAGGGCACGCCGGAGATGATGTACACGGCGCTGTGCGAGAAGCTCGCCGCGCTGCCCGACGCGACGCGCGTATTCTGCGGCCACGAGTACACCGCGAGCAACCTCGCGTTCGCGGCGCACGTCGAGCCCGACAACGCCGCGGTGCGCGCGATGCAGGAGCGCGTCGCGAAGATCCGCGCGAACGCCGCGGCCGACTGGCACGACGCGGGCCCGGACGAGATGACGATCCCGTCGACGATCGGCGACGAGCGCGCGATCAACCCGTTCATGCGCGCGTCCGACGCGGCCGAGCTCGGGCGGCGCCGCGCGCAGAAGGACTCGTTCTGAGGGACGTCCCGCAGCCGCCCCGCGGCGCGGCCGTCACGACGATCCGCCACGCGGTCCCGTTCTACGAGACCGACGCGATGGGCATCGTCCACCACTCGAACCACGTGCGCTACTTCGAGCTCGGCCGCATCGCGTGGCTGCGCGAGCACGACCAGCCCTACGAGCGCTACGTCGAGATGGACCTGCACTTCGCGACGACGCGCATCGAGGTCGACTACCACGCGCCGGCGCGCTTCGCCGACGAGGTCGAGATCACGGTGTGGATCGACGCGGTGCGCGGCGCGTCGCTGAAGATGGCCTACGTGCTGCGCGCCGGGCAGGCGATCGTCGCGGCCGGCACGAGCGAGCACGCCGCCGTCGACGGCGAAGGCCGCGTCCGGAGGCTCCCGCGCGAGCGCCGCGCGGCGCTGCAGACGCTGGTGGCGGTGCGCTAGCCGCGCCGGCACCACGCGTTTCGCCCCGCGATCCATTAGCGAGCCTAACGGCGCACCGAATGCGCTTGCTCCGTGTTCGTGCGCGCCCTTAGGATGCGCCCCGGGAAGGGGATCTCGATGCATCGCCCGCAAGCGCCGACGTTCTTCGCCGTCGCCGTACTCGTGTCGCTCGCCACGCCCGTCTCCGCGACGACGCTGGGCCCCGACGCGTTCGGCTACGTCGCCACCGACGAGGTGACCTACACCTTCGAGGACATCTCCCTCAACCTCCTCACCCACACGAAGATCCTCGAGGACGAGGACGACGCCACCGCACTCGCGCCGATCGGCTTCACGTTCGCGTTCTACGGAGCTGCGCGGACCGCGGTCCACGTCTCGACGAACGGCCTGCTCGCGTTCGGGGCGAGCTACCCCTGGTTCGTCAACCGCGAGCTCGACTCCGCGCTCCTGCTCGACGACCCGACGATCATCGCGCCGCTCTGGCACGACTGGGTCTTCGACAACGACCTCCAGCCGCTCGCCGACGCGGTCTACTACGAGACGCTCGGCAGCCCGGGATCGCGGCGCTTCGTGGTGCAGTGGAACCGCGCCTACAGCGACACGCCCACCCTCAGCGATCCGGTGACCTTCCAGGTGGTGCTCTACGAGGAGACCGGGAACATCCTGTTCCACTACGCGGACGTGTTCGCGGCCGCCGCGGCGGTGGACGGCGGCGGCAGCGCCACGGTCGGGATCCGCAACGCGGGCGGCACGGCGAGCGGCGAGTTCCTGCAGTGGTCGCACGACGAGGCGGTGATCGGCGACGGCCAGACGATCCTGTTCGCGGTGCCCGAGCCCGCCGCCGCCCCGCTGCTGCTCGCGGGGCTCGCGGCGCTCGGGGGCCGGCGCCGAGCGCGGCGCGCCTGACGCAGGTCAGACCGGGCGCGGCCGGCCGCTCTCGTTGAGCGCCTTCGTCGCGCCGCGGAACCACGGGTCGCGGCGCAGCGCGGCGAAGAGCTCGCGCCGGGTGCGCGGCCCGCGCGGCGTCGCGTCGGCGAGCCGGTTCAGCACGTAGTCGCCCCGGATCTTCTGCACGTCGTCGCAGCGGATCACCCCGAGCGCGAGATCCGGGTCGATCTGGTAGACGCGCGCGGCGTTGCGGCCGAGCACGCCGTTGCGGATGCTGCGCTCGGGTGCGGGCCGGCCGCCGTAGTTCGAGGGATCGCGCGTGTCGAGCGTGGGATCGTCGACGTCGCCGTGCAGGCCCCACGGCAGGTGGTAGAGCTGTTTGATCTCGTCGGACACCTCGAAGGCGCGGAAGGTCTCGATCTGGCCCTGCGGCGAGCCGTACCACAGCGAGTCGGTGCCCCACACGATCTGCCTCGCGCCCACGTAGTAGATGAGCTTCCCCATCAGGTAGCTCGCCCGCGCGGGATTGCTCTGCACGGAGCTCCAGACCGAGCCGAGCTCCGCGTAGACGTTCGGCAGGTTCGCGTGGGCGTTCGGATCGCCGTCGCCGTCGACGGGGTCGGCGGCGCTCGTCTTGCCGCGAACGCCCGGCTGGCCGCCGGGCGCGAAGTTCCGCGCCGACCAGCCGTTCTCGCGCAGCGCCTTGATGAAGTTGTCGACGCCGCGCTGCGTGGACGCGACGGCGGCGTCGCTCCCGCTCGCGAGCGCGAAGGAGCCGCCCGGCCCGACGTCGAGCGGATAGGGCCCGTCGGTGCTGGTGCCGAGCCCGCCGGGCGGGAACGCGAGCAGGTCGCTGTTGTCGAAGCCCGAGTGGTAGATCATGAAGTTCATGTCGGGGTAGTCGCGGGCGACGACGCCGACGTCGCGAGTCGCGGCCTTCGACTGGTCGAAGGCGGTCAGCGCGAACCCCTTGTGCGCCGCGATCAGCGGCGGAACTCCGTACTGGTTCGTCAGGAGCAGCGCGTGCTCGATGAAGTTGCGCCCCATCTGGTCGTCGAGCCACCAGCCCGACGAGTACGGCACGTCGCCCCAGGGACAGTAGACCTTCCAGGCCTTCAGATAGCCCGGGCCGCTCGGGCCCCAGCGCGCGGCGGCCTCGGTCATCAGGTCGCGCTCCTCGGGCCAGAACAGCGGGTCGAAGCTGCCGTCGGAGGTGGAGCCGGTGGAGCCGCGATTCGGGAACACGAAGCGGTGCATGTAGGCGCGCCTGGTGCGCCCCGAGAGCTCCTCGGCGAGCTGGCAGGTCTTCGCCGCCTCCTCGATCGGTAGCGGCTGGCCCTGGTCGTTGTACGGAACCGCCGAGAGGATGCAGACGTCGGTGGAGCTGTCGAGGAAGAGCTCCTTCATGTAGTGGAAGCGGCTGAGGCACTCGATGCGATCCTCCTCGCCGCAGGAGGCCTGCGGCCAGACGACGCCGAAGAAGGCGCCCTGGCCGGGGTTGCGCGCGCGCCAGACGCCGCCCGAGTCGACGTGGTGGGTCTGGACGTCCATGATGAACTCGCCCGGCAGCGCCTCGAACTGCGCGCCCGGGTGGTCGATCGGGAACTCGGCGCCGAAGGGATTGCGGAGCACCGGGTCGCACGATCCGTCATAGGCGTTGGCGTAGTAGCCGCCGCTGCGGCCCATCACCTGGTTGATCGCGCTCATCGTGACGGCGTAGGCCGCGCTCCGCTGCAGGAAGCGCCGGCGCGTCGTTCCGTGGCGGCGGGCCTGCCGCGTGATCTCCTGCATCGCGACCTTCTCGATCGCGAGCTGCTCGCGCGTCGGCGGCGGCGGCACGAACTCCTCGTTCGACGCGGGCGTCACCTGGATCGGGAGCGAGTCGGGAAGCGACTCCTCGTAGAGATCGTCGATCGACTTCGGCATCGCCCCACCTCCCGCGCATGCGCTCGTTGCGGGAGCCTTGATAGGGGGATCCCCGACGTCGTGTCAACCGCAATCCCCCGCATTCACTGGCTCGCAGACGCACACTCGATGATTCGCGCTTCGAATCGAGCGAGGAACTAACAGCTTCGAAGCCGGCCGATCAGCGTCG
>CAZQYK010000187.1:0-3739 GCA_964597285.1 uncultured Spirochaetales bacterium | reverse complement strand
GAGTGTTTGCGGGCGGGCGGTTCCACCCTCTCCATCCGAGCTCCGGCGGGAGCACGCCATGATGTGGAGCGTCGTGTGACGCACCTCACCTTCGTCGGAACGAGCGACGCGTTCGGCGCGGGCGGCCGGCGCCAGTCTGCGATTCTCGTGCGCTGCGCGTCCGGCGGCGGCGTGCTGCTCGACTGCGGCACGACCACGGGCAGCGGCCTGAACCAGCTCGGCATCGCGATCGAGGAGATCGACGTGATCCTCGTCTCGCACTTCCACGGCGACCACTTCGGCGGGATCCCGCTGCTGCTGCTCGCGGCGCTCTACGAGGAGCAGCGCGAGCGCCCGCTCGCGATCGCCGGCCCGCCCGGCATCGAGGCGCGCGTGCGCGCGCTCGCCCGCGCGATGGGCCACGGCCTCGAGGGCCGCGATTGGTTCCCGATCGCGTTCGAGGAGCTGCCGGCCGGACGGCGCTGCGAGGTCGGGCCGGCGCGCGTCGAGTCCTTCGAGACCCACCACTCGCCCGACTCGGTGCCGCACGGCCTGCGCATCGAGCTCGGCGGCCCGTCGATCGCGTACTCCGGAGACACCGGCTGGTTCGACGCGCTGCCGCGACGGGTGGCCGGCGCGGATCTCTTCGTCTGCGAGTGCACCTATCACGAGAGCGGCTTCGAGTACCACCTGTCGCACGAGCAGCTCGTCGAGCAGCGCGACCGCTTCGACTGCGGACGGCTCGTGATCACCCACCTCGGCCACGAGATGTCGCAGCGCCGCTCGAGCTGCGACTTCGAGGCCGCCGACGACGGGCTGACGATCAAGCTCTGAGCCTTCGGCCTCGGCTCGGGAAGCGCAGCCCCGGCCGGCCCGGCACGATCTCGCCGAGCACAGCGCGCGGCCGTGCGTCAGGCCGGAAAGCGCAAGCCCGCGCGGCCCGGCACGATCTCGCCGAGCACAGCGCGCGGCCGTGCGTCAGGCCGGAAAGCGCAAGCCCGCGCGGCCCGGCACGATCTCGCCGAGCACGCGCGCGCCGGCGGCGCCGGTGGTGCGCGGCAGGTGGTTCGGCAGGCCGAGCAGCGCGTTGCGACCCATCAGCGAGAACGCGACGGCCTCGACCGCGTCGGCCGGGACGCCGCAGGCGTCGGTCGGCTCGACCGCGGCGCCGGGCAGCGCGCGCCCGAGCGCGGCGAGGAAGGCCGGATTGCGCGCGCCGCCGCCGCCGACGAGCACGCGCGCGACGCGTCCGGACGCGCCGAGGTGCTCGCGCGCGACGGCCCCGGCCGCAGCGAGGTGCTCGCGGCACGCGTGGCCGACCGCCTCGGCGCCGAACGCGACGAGCGTCGCGCGCAGGTCGTCGAGCGGCCGGCCCTCCCAGCGCGCCCAGAGCTGCTCGGCCTCGGCGGTGCCGTAGCGCGCGCGCCCGGGCGACTGCGGCGGCGACTCGCGCCGGAAGGGGTCGTCGAGCAGCTCGGCGAGCAGCGCGGCGTCGATGCGCCCGCGCGCCGCGCGCGCGCCGTCGCGGTCGAAGCGCTCGGCGCCGCCGGTCGCGAGCTGGACGACGCCGTCGACGAGCGCGTTCGCCGGACCGACGTCGAACGCGAGCACGTCGTCGGCGGCGGCGCCGGCCGGCAGCCACGTGACGTTCGCGATGCCGCCGAGGTTCAGCACGAGCCGGCTCTCGTCGGGGTCGGCGAAGGCCGCGCGGTGGAAGAACGGAGCCAGCGGCGCGCCCTCGCCGCCGGCCGCGACGTCGCGCGGGCGGAAGTCGGCGACCGTCGTGATGCCGGTGCGCTCGGCGATCCGCGACGGGTCGCCGATCTGGAGCGTCGCGCCGAGCTCGGGGTGGTGCGCGACGGTCTGCCCGTGCGACGCGACCGCGTCGATCCGATCCGCGGCGAGGCCGGCCTGCGCGGCGACCTCGAGCGCGGCCGCGGCGAAGCGCTCGCCGAGCTCGACGTCGAGCGCGGCGAGCTCGCGCAGCGCCGCGCCCGGCGCGCAGCGGCCAGCCGCGAGCCGGTGGATCCGCTCCTGGAGCGCGGCCGGCAGCGGGTCCTCGCGGTGCGCGAGCAGCCGGAACGGGCGCGCGGCCTCGCCGTCGGGCCACTCGACGAGCGCCGCGTCGACCGCGTCGGCGGAGGTGCCGGACATCAGACCGATCACGCGCATGCGGCGGCAACATAGGACGGCGCCGCCGCATCCGACATCGCCGCTCCGCGCTTCGCGCCCGACGTCCGCGGTCCGCGGTTTGACAGCGGCGCCGCGCGCGAGGATCATCCGCCCCGGCCGGCCCGGCCGCGCCTCCCGGAGAACGAGATGACCGACTCCTCCCGCACCCAGGGCGGGCTGATCTGCGTCGGCGTGGTGATCGTCGCCGCGCTCTTCGTGCTGGGCCTGCTCCAGCAGAGCTACTGGGCGCTCGCGATCCCGGTCGCGCTGCTCGTCGCCTTCGTGCTCGGCCTGACCTTCTGGGTCGGCTACACGATCGCGACGATCCGGGTCGAGCCGGAGGTCCAGGCGCCGACCCCGGCGCCCGACGCCGAGCCTACTCCGCCGCAGTCGGCCTAGGACGCCCGGCCCTTCCGTGCGGATCGCGCTCCTCACCTACCGCGGCAACATGTACTGCGGCGGCCAGGGCATCTACGCCGCCTACCTGGCCCGCGAGTGGAAGCGCGCCGGCCACGACGTGCACGTGATCGCCGGCCCGCCGCTGCCCGAGCTCGATTCCGGCATTCCGCTGCACGTGATCCCGAACGAGAACGTCTTCGGCGTCGAGCACCCCGACTGGGCGCGACGCGAGAGCCCCCTCGCGCTGCTGAAGCCGCTCTCGCTGTGGGAGCTCGGCGTGTCGCGGATCGGCGTGTTCCCGGAGATGCAGACCTTCTCGCTGCGGCTGCTCGCGCGCTGGCGCGCGCTGCAGCGCCGCCACCGCTTCGACGTCGTATTCGACAACCAGTGCCTCGGCTGGGGCCTGCTCGGAATCCGCGCCACCGGCGTGCCGGTCGTGTCGGTGATCCACCACCCGCTCCACATCGACCGCGAGGCCGACTTCGCGATCGACCCCACGCTGCGCAAGCGCATCAAGCGCACGCTCTACTTCCCGCTCTTCATGCAGCAGCGCGTCGCGCCGCGCCTCGACCGCATCGTCACCGTCAGCGAGGCCTCGCGCACCGAGATCGAGCGCTACTTCGGGATCCCGGAGAAGGAGATCCGCGTCGTCTACAACGGCACCGACACCGATCTCTTCCACCCGGTCGACGTGCCGAAGCAGGCCGACCTGCTCTTCGTCGGCCGCACCGAGGACCGCAAGAAGGGCCTCGGCACGCTGCTCGAGGCGATGACGCTGCTGCCCGACACGACGTTGAAGATCGTCGACGGCCGCATCCCCGACGACGGCCTCGTCGCGCGCTACCTCGACCGCCACCCCGAGATCCGCGGCCGCGTGATCCTGCACCGGCGCATGCTCGAGATCGAGGAGCTCGTCCGCGAGTACTCGACTGCCCGCGCCGCGGTGGTGCCGTCCTTCTTCGAGGGCTTCGGCTTCCCGGCCAGCGAGGCGATGGCCTGCGGGCTGCCGGTGGTCGCCAACGCCGCCGGCGCGCTGCCCGAGGTGGTGGGCACGGACGGCTCCGCCGGCCTGCTGGTGGCGCCGCGCGACGCGCGCGGCCTGGCCGCCGCGATCCAGGCCCTGCTGGCGGATCCCGAACGCGCGGCGCGCATGGGTCGCGCGGCGCGCGCGAGAGTCGCCCAGCTCTTC
>CAZQYK010000186.1:0-4444 GCA_964597285.1 uncultured Spirochaetales bacterium | reverse complement strand
GCTGCCGAGGTCGAGCAGCAGCGCACCGAGGTTGTAGTGTGCGCGCGCGTAGTCGGGATCGCACTCGAGCGCTTCGCGATAGGCGCGCTCCGCGGCGTTGCCCTCGCCGAGCCCACGCAGCGCGTTGCCGAGGTTGTTGTGATAGACGGCCGAGCCGGGTCGCGCCGCGACCGCCGCGCGGAGCAGCCCGACCGCGCGCGCCGGCTCGCCCGCGTCGTTGCACAGCACGCCGAGTCCGTGCAGCGCGTGCGGCTCGCCGGGAGCCTCGCGCAGCACCCGTTCGTAGAGCCGCCCGGCCTCGTCGATCCGCCCCGCCCGGTGCAGGCGCAGGGCCTCCTCGAGCCAGCGGGCGACCTTGCGCGCGTTCATCGCGCGGGATGATGCCGGCTGGCTGGCGCCCGCGCCGCCGGAGCCGGTCGAGCAGCGCAGGCAGCGGTCGAACCCGTCGAGCCGATCGGCCGCATCGGTCCGCACGGCAACGTGGGGCTCACCGCCACGAGAGCTCTCGGGGTGACCCGGATATCCGCGAGTGCCACAATCCCGCACCGATGGTCGCGCCGACCCCGACGACGCCGTTCACCTTCACGCACACGCCGCAGCTTCCCGAGATCCTCGCCGAGCTCGGTTGCTCGCTGGTCGTCTCCACCTATCAGGCCGGCAAGCTGATCGTGATCCGCTCGGACGGAGAGCGCCTGACGCAGCTCCCGCGCACCTTCGAGGAGCCGATGGGGCTCGCAGTGGACGGCGACCAGATGGCCGTGGCGACCAAGCACGCGCTCGTGATGCTCGCGAACGAGCCGCGCCTCGCATCGTCGTACCCGCGCCAGCCCGACACCTACGACGCGCTCTACGTGCCGCGATCGATTCACTACAGCGGCGCCCTCGCCGTGCACGACATGGGGTTCACCGAACGCGGACTCGTCGGCGTGAACACGCTGTTCTCGTGCCTGTTCCAGCTCGACCCGCGCTTCAGCTTTCGCCCGGTCTGGAAGCCGCCGTTCGTCTCTGCGCTCGCGCCCGAGGACCGCTGCCACCTGAACGGCCTCGCGCTCGTCGACGGCGCTCCACGCTTCGTCACCGCGCTCGGCGCCACCGACTCCGCGGGGGGCTGGCGCGCGAACAAGGAGCGCGGAGGCCTGATCCTCGACGTGGCGACCGGCGAGACGATCCTCGGCGGACTGCCGATGCCGCACTCGCCGCGCGTCTACGACGGGACTCTCTACGCGCTGCTCTCGTCGACCGGCGAGGTGATCGCGGTCGACGTCACGCGCAGCCAGTACGAGGTGGTGCACCGCGTCGATGGCTTCGCGCGCGGGCTCGCGCGCTGCGGCGACTATCTCTTCGTCGGCACCTCGAAGATCCGCAAGCAGCACACTTTCGGCGACCTCGGGCTCGCGGGCCGGCGCGAGGCGTTCTGCGGCATCACGTTGCTCCACCTCCCGACCGGCGCGCTCGTGGGCGACCTGCGCTATCAGCGCACCTGCGAGGAGATCTACGACGTGCAGGTGCTGGCCGGGCTGCGCAGCCCCGGCGTGCTCGGACTGCACGACGACGCCCATCGCCGGGCGCTCGCGACGCCGGAGCAGGTGTTCTGGGCGCGCGACCGGGAGCCGCAAGACTGACCCGGCGCGATCACGCGGACCCTACCCGGCCACCGCCAGCTCCCCGTCCCGGCGGAGGCGCGCTCGGCGGCCGCAGAACTCCTCGCGCGTCAACGCGAACGCGGCGTCGCGATCGGCGACGTTGCCCCACGCGCGGCGGCCGTCGGGCAGGCGCAGCGCGACGTGGCCGGTCTCCGGCGCTCCGTCGGCGCCGTACATCACGCCGTAGGCCTCGATCTCCACGTCGCCCTCGTGCTCGAGCGCGACGCCGCGCTTCGGGAGCGCGTCGATCTCCGCCTGGGGCTCCGCGTGCCGGAACGGCCGCGTCGGCGGCTCCGTCGAGTAGACGCAGAACGCGTGCTTCGACAGGAAGCCGCCGTTGCCGGTGACGAGGCCGCGCGCGCCGGGGTCGGCGCGCAGCACCTCGGCCATCCGCGCGATGCCGTGCATCGTGTAGTTGTTCATCGGACCGCCGCCGAAGGTGAGGCCGCCGGTGACGGTCAGCGGCGCCCGCTCGTCGAGGCCGAGCTCGCGCGCCGACACGCGCACCGCGCTCGGGAAGCAGCTGTAGAGGTCGCGGTGGCCGAGATCCGCCGCGTCGACGCCGGCCAGCTCGAGGCAGCGCCGGCCGGCGATGCGGATCGCCGGCGAGCGGTGCAGCGCGTCGCGCTCCGACGTCGAGAGCCAGTCGTGCCCGTCGGCCGCCGCGTGCGGGTAGACCCACTTCTCGCGCGGCACGCCGAGGCGGCGCGCCAGGTCCTCGTGCGTGACGATCAGCGCCGCGCCCATGTCGACGCGCGAGTTCGAGTTCATCAGCATCGGGTACGGGAAGCTCACCGGCGGGTTCTCCGGACCCGGCGTGCGGATCTCCTCGGGCGTCCTGCGCTCGCGGATCCACGCCGACGGATTGCCGGCCGCGACCTCCGAGAAGCCGGCCCACAGCTCCGAGATCCTCCGCAGATGCTCCTCTACGCCGTCGCCGTCGGCGGCGCGCAGCGCGATCTCGAAGATCGGGTACATCTGGATCGGCATCCGGATGCCGCGCGCGATCTCGGCGGCGTGCCACATCTCGAGGTCCTCGCCGAGGATCTCGTCGGGCTCGCCCGGCGCGTCGCTCCAGCGCGTGCCGCGACCCTGCTTCGACAGGCGCGCCCAGGTGCGTCCGCACTCGGCGCCGGTGAGGATCGCGACGTCGAGCGCGCCGCGCTGCACCTCGAGGAACGCGCGCGTCGCCGCGCTCTGGCCGTAGTTGCCGCCGTAGTGGGTCAGCGCCGGGCGCGCTCCCGGCGCCCCGATGCGTTCGGCGACGGCGCGGCCGGGGTCCGCATAGCGCCACATGCCGCGCACCACCCAGACCGCGCCGGCGCGCGCGAGCAGGTCGCAGCTGCCGGCGTCGGCGGCCGCCGTCTCGACCGCCTCGACCATCAGCTCGAGCGGCTCGCGCGCCGCGTCGAGGTCGTCGGTGCGCTGGAGCACCTGCCCGACGCCGACGAGCACCGGAACGCGCGCCGCCGTCAAGGCACGTGCCGCCGCACGAACTCGCCGGCGCGCTCGAGCGCGGCGCGGCCCTCCGGGATCAGGTCCGAGAGGCCGTGGAAGCCGTGGATCATCTCCGGCACCACCTCGAGCGTCACCGCGACGCCGTCGCGGCCGGCGCGCGCGGCGAGGCGCGTCGAGTCGTCGCGCGTGATGTCGATCTCGCCGCACGACAGGAACATCGGCGGCAGCCCCGAGAGGTCGGCGTGGATCGGCGAGAGCAGCGGGTCGCGCAGGTCGGCGTCGGGCCCGGCGTAGTCGCGGCCGCGCGCGCGGATCCAGTCGGGGTCGACGTAGGGGTCGACGCCGCGCGGGTGGCGCGCCGAGTCGCCGCTCATCTCGAGGTCGTACCAGCCGGTGAGGCCGACGAACGCGGCCGGCAGCGGCGAGCCCTCGTCGCGCAGCCGCAAGAGCAGCGCGACACCGATGCCGCCGCCGCACGAGTCGCCGGAGACGACGATGCGATCCGGCGCGACGCCGGCGTCGAGCAGCGCGCAGTAGACGGCGTGCGTGTCGTCGAGCGCGGCCGGATGGCGGTGCTCCGGCGCGAGCCGGTAGCCGTACACGACGCCACGCGCGGCGAAGGGGCGCGAGAGGCGGGCGGCGTAGGGCACGTAGTGCTCGACGCCGGTCGACACGAAGGCGCCGCCGTGCACGTGCAGCAGCACGCGCGTCGAGCCCTCGCTCTCGGGCGTGCCGACCCACGCCGCGTCGACGCCGCCGAGACGCGTGCGCTCGACGGCGACGTCCGCCGGCACCCGGGTGGGATGGATGCGGTGCATCTTCTCGCGCACGAGCTCGGGCGGGTCGCTCGGCACCGCGAGCCCGGGCTTCAGGACCTTGCGCAGCTGCTCGTACTCGGGGCTCGCCATCGCGCTACTTCATCGACCGCGTGCGCGGCGCCGGCGCGATGCGGCGGATCAGGCCCTCGGGCGCGCGGGAAAGCACCTCCTTCAGCAGGTTCATCTGCCACGGGAAGGTGAAGGTGGCGTCGCGCCGCTCGATCGCACCGCTCATGTACTCGACGGCCCGGTCGACGTCGATCACGAACATCATGCTCGGGTTGTCCACCGTGAGCGGCGTGTCGACGAAGCCCGGGCAGAGCGTCATCGCGTGGACGCCGGTGCCGTGCAGGTCGAGGCGCAGGCCGTCCATGAAGGTCGTGACGCAGGCCTTCGACGCCGAGTACGCGGCGCGCCCGGGCAGCGCGCGGTGCCCGGCGACCGAGCTCACCGCGCAGAGCACGCCCGAGCGCTGCGCGACCATCGCCGGCACGAAGGGCACGACGGTGTTCGTCACGCCGATCA
>CAZQYK010000185.1:0-6788 GCA_964597285.1 uncultured Spirochaetales bacterium | reverse complement strand
CGATCTCCGCGTCGCGGAACTCCGCCAGCTCGCCGGCGCGCGCGGCGACCTGTTCGTGCGGGACGTTGCGCGCGCCGGGCACGTGGCCGCTCGCGTACTCCTCCGGCGTGCGGACGTCGAGCAGCAGCGGCGCGCTGCCGTCGGCGATGCGCGCGGCGATCTCGTCGGCCGGGACGTCGACCGGCGCGCCGCCCTCGGCGGCGCACGCGGCGGCGAGGATCGCGAGCAGCGCGAGTCCGAAGGATCGCGGCAGCGGTCGCTTCATCTCGGGAGCCTCAGGTGGCCTGCTCGGGCGCGGTGGAGCCTTCGGGCAGCTCCTCCGCCTCGGTGATCAGGTGCGCGAGCTCGTCGAGCCACGCGCGGACGTCGTCGGGAACGTGCGTTCCGCCGGAGCCACTGTAGCTGCCGACGACGAACTCTTCGAGCATCGCGTAGGCCTCGCGCGCGATCGGCTCGCCGGGCGCGAGCCGGATCGCCGCCTCGAGATAGGGCTCGGTCTGCGACAGCCAGAACGAGCGGCCGATCCGCGACTCGATCACGCCGAGCCAGTAGTAGGCCTCGGCGGCGCGCGCGCCGCGCTCGGGGCGCTCGGCGACGAAGCGGTGCAGCGCGCCCGACGCGGCCTGGTAGCGCACGAGCAGGTCGCGCTCCTCGAGCGGTCCGAGCTCGGCCTCGGCGGCGCGCGCGAGCTCGCGCCCTGCCTCGAAGCCGTCGATCGGGGCGCGCGCGCCGAGCCGACGCAGGTCGGCGACCCAGCGCGTCACCTGCTCGCGCAGCTGCGGGCGCAGGTCGGAGCGCTTCGCGAAGGCCTCGAGCGCGCGGGCCGGCCGCTCGTAGTCGCCCTTCACGCGCACGCACACCTCGAGGTAGTCGTCGAGGTAGCCGAGCAGGTCGATCGAGCTCACGTCGAACTCGCGCGAGCGCAGGATCTCCTCGTGCGCGTCGAGCGCGCGCTCGAACTGGCGCGTCGCCATCGCGAGCTGCGCGCGGTCGGGTGCGTCGAGCGCGGCGATCTCGCGCTCGTCGAGGAAGCGCTCGGCGAGCCGCGCGTCGTCGGGGTCGGGCAGGCGCGCGTGGCATGCGACGCAGGCGTCGGTGAGCCCGTGCAGCAGGAACTGCGCCTCGCCGAAGCGGCCGGCGGCGTAGCGCTGCTCGAGGTCGCGCGCGTCGCGCGCGAGCGAGCGCGACAGGAACGCGAAGCCCTGGCCGCCGCGCTCGCCGTGCTCGGCGAGCGTCTCGGCGTGCCGGGCCAGGGTCGCGAGCGCGCGCGCGATCTCGGCCCGCCGTTCGGGATCGGAGAAGCGCTCGTCGTCGAGGCTCGGCGGCAGCGTGCGGCGCATCGCGTCGAAGACCTCGCGCATGATCCGGCGCGTCTCGGCCGCGTCGGGCTCGGTCGCGCGCGCGGCGGCGGGCGCTCCGAGCGCGAGGACCAGCGCCGCGGCGACGGCGCGCCCGGCGCGCCGGCGGCGGCGCTCGCAGCAGCGGTGACGGCTCACGGTGCTCCTCCCCCGATGAACTCGACGCGGCGCCGGTGCAGGAACGGTGCCCGCCCGGATTCGCGATCCCCGCGTTCGAGAGGCCGGCTTCGCCGATCCGCGGCGTGGCGCGGTGGGACACCGTGGGGCAGGATCGGCCACCCCGCCGGGGGCGAGCTCACTCCGGGCTCTTCGTGCCGGACTCGAGCGGTGGCTGCTGGAGCGACTTCAGGTACTCGACGAGCGACGCGATGTGGCCGCGCGAGATCGACTCGCCGACGCCGGGGTCGGGGACGTCGGCGCCGAAACGCCGGCCCCAGACCGGCATCTCGCGCGTGCCGTGCGCCGGCAGCTCGAAGCGGCCGTCGATGAGGCGCGCGATCTCGCCGGCCGGGAAGGCTCCGCCGCGGCGCGCGGCGATCGACGCGAGGTCGCTCGGCGGTGGGCGCAGCACCGCGGCAGCCGGCCCATCGCCGCGGCCGGCGACGCCGTGGCAGCTCGCGCAATGGCGCGCGTAGAGCGGCGCTCCGAGCTCGGCGAGCAGCGGGTCGTGGGCCGGCTCGCCGGCCGCGGACGGCGAGCGGCAGCCGAGCAGGACGGCGGCGCAGGTCACGAGGAGCGCTCGGGATCGCATGGCTCGGCGCGTTGCAAGGGCCGTACCGCAGTCCCTCCACCGGTCGGCGCGCTTCGTGCATGGCGAGTCGGGCATGAGCGATCCCGCCGTCTCGCGGCCGCCGATCGCGAGCGTCGGCGCGCCGGTCTGCACGCGCACCGCCGACCGCTCGCTGCACGTGAACCTGCTCGGCGGCGACGGCCGCCGCTGCAGCTTCGACTGCCTCTACTGCCCGTTCCCGAGCGCGCGGGCGTTCGCGCGCTGGCCCGCGCCGGGAGCGGTCGGCAGCGCGGTGCGCCAGGCGCTGCGCGCCGCGCCGCGGGTCGACTCGATCACCGTGTCGGGCGCCGGCGAGCCGACGCTGCACCCCCACTTCGGCCGCGCGCTCGGCGACGTGCTGTCGGCGCGCGGCGGCCGGCGCGACCTTCCGGTTCGCGTCGTCACGAACGGCTCGACCGCGCTGGATCCCCGCGTGCGGCGGCTGCTCGCGCTGGCCGACGAGCGCGTGGTCCGGATCGACGCCGGCGGCGAGCGCGTCTCGCGGCCCCACGCGGGTCCGGCCCGCGCGGAGATCGCGCTCGCGCTGCGCGAGCTGCCGGACTTCTGCGTCGAGTCGTTCTTCGTCGACGGGCCGGAGGGCAACGTCGGGGAGCGCGAGGTCGACGAGTGGATCGGCTGGCTCGCCGAGCTGCGGCCGCGGCGCGTCTACGTCACGACGGTCGCCGAGCCGCCGCTCGAGCCGACCGTGCGCCGCGCCGACCCGGCGACGCTCGAACGCATCGCAGCGGAGCTGATCCGCCGCACCGATCTCCCGACGACCGTCCTGCCGTGACGACGCGCCCGCTGCGGCGCCTGTCAGAGCGCGAGGTCGGAGGCCACAGTCCGACTCCGCTCGCCAGGGCTCGCTCCGCTCGCGGCTTCGCCGCGCCCGACTCACTCCGGCTCGACGTGGACCGTCACCTCCTCCGACGCGAAGCGGCGGCGCAGCACGTGCTCGATCGCGTCTGCGATCCGGTGCGACTCCTCGGTCGAGAGGCTCGGGTCGACGGCGACGACGACGTCGATGCGCGGCGCGCCGTCGCCGGCGCGCGAGCGCACCCGCCGCGTCCCGCGCACGCCGGGCACTGCGTCGACGACGGCCTTCAGCTCCTCGGGCTCGATCGCGATGTGGTCGACGAGCACCGGGATCGCGCGGCGGAACAGGCCGTACGCGAGCGACAGGATCAGGCCGGCCACGATCCAGGTGAGGAGCGTGTCGAGCCAGACCCAGCCGCGCGCGGCGAGCTGCCAGCCGACGATGACGAGCCCGGTGACGAGCACGTCCGAGAAGGTGTGGCGCGAGTCGGCGCGCAGCAGGTCGGAGTCGAGCGAGCGCGCGCGGCGCGACTCCCAGGTCGAGACGGCGACGTTGACGCAGAGCACGCCGAGCATCACCGCGAGGCTCCAGCCGTGCTGCACCACCTCGCGGTCGCCGCCGAAGCTGCGCAGCGCGATCTCGACCGCGAGCACCGCGAGCAGCGTCGCGAGCAGGAACACGGCGAGGCTCTCGTAGCGCCGGTGGCCGTAGGGGTGCTCGCGGTCGGGCGGCGCGGCGGCGATCCGCGCGGCGACCAGCGCGACCGCGTTGTTCGCGAGGTCGGCGAAGGAGTGGATCGCGTCGCCGATCACCGCGGCCGACGAGGTCGCGACGCCGACGACGGCCTTCGCGACCAGGACCAGCAGGTTCGCGGCGCCCTCGATCCACAGCGTGCGCCGCACCGCGCGCTCTCGCGCGTCGGACGCGGCGGGTCGATCGGCAGCGGTCATGGACCTCGCCCTGCGGCAGAACGGCCGTGTGGCGCCTCGACTGTGGCGGAGCGCCCCGGCGCGCGCCAGCGCGGAGCGCGCCCCGCGCTCCGCGGGCTGGCACGGCGCGTGCTTCGGGAACGCGACGGGAGGAACACGCGATGCGAGAGCTGCGGTCGATCCTGGTGCCGGTGGACTTCTCGGAGACGTCGGCGAGCGCGCTCGATGCGGCGGTCGGGCTCGCGAAGGACGCCGGCGCTCGGCTGCACCTCATGCATGCGGTTCCGCTCCAGGGGTTCGTCGGGGTGTATCCGGCGCCGCTCCCGACCGGCTTCGAGCTCGATCTGCGCCGCGCCGCGCAGACGAGGCTCGGCGAGTGGAGCGAGAAGGTCATCGCCGCGGAGGTGCACGTCACCGAGCACGTCGAGCGCGGCCCGGCCAGCGAGGCGATCTGCGCGAAGGCCGAGGAGATCGCGGCCGACCTGATCGTGATGGGCACGCGCGGCCTCACCGGCTTGAAGCACGTGCTCCTCGGCAGCGTCGCCGAGAGGACGGTCCAGCGGGCGGCGTGCCCGGTGCTGACGGTCAAGGCTGCGGCGGAGGCGCGACCGAAGGGCGTCGGCCCCTAGCCGGTCTCGACCTCGATCGCGACGACGTCGTCGCGGAGCACGCGCTCGTCGAGCAGCTCCTCCTCCTCCTCGCGCATGTCCTGGCGCAGCAGGTCGATCAGGTGGAGCACGTCGGCCGCGACGATCCGGGCCGGGCGCGTCGCGTCGCACAGGCGCACGAGGATGAAGTCGAGCAGCTCCCGCTGCTCGCGGTGATCGCTCGTGAGCCGCTCCGCGCGCACCTCGCCCCACGCGTCCGCACTGCGCAGCGCCGGAAGCAGATAGGCCTCCTCCCAGCTCATGTGCGTGCGCAGCCGCGCGAGGAAGGCCTGCGCCTCCGCGCGCAGCGCCTCGGAAGGGGCGCCGCCGTCCACGTCGCCGGCCAGGCGCTGGAGGCCCTCGAGCTCGCCGCGAAGCGCGCGGTGGTCGTCCAGGATGCGGTCGCGGATCTCGCTCGGTCGCATCGCTTTCGCCTCGTCTGGTGTTCCGACCGGATGCCGGTGCAAGGTAGAGGCCGACGCGGCGCGTGCGCCGGCGTCTCCGGGGCCGGTCGATCTGGGGCGGCCCGCCTCGATCTGGGGCGCACCGTCCCACCTCGCCGCATGGCCTGCGCGCTCGCGCCCCCCGGGCCTGGCACGGGTCCTGCTTGGGAGGCCCGGTAGGAGGAGGATCTGCGATGACCGAGTTCCACAAGATCCTGGTTCCGATCGACTTCTCGGCGCACTCCGAGCAGGCGCTCGACGACGCGATCGGGCTCGCCCAGCGCTACGACGCCGAGCTGCACCTGCTGCACTGCTACCCGATCAGCCCCGGCGCGATCTCGCCGTACGGAATGGTCGTGCCCGAGACCTTCGAGCACGACGTCCGCGTCGCCGCGCTGCGGCGTCTCGCGGAGTGGAGCGACAAGGCGCGCGGTGCGGGCTGCCGCGTGCAGGAGCACCTGTCGGCGCGCTTTCCGGCCGAGGAGATCGCGGCGCTCGCCGAGCGGATCGGCGCGGACCTGATCGTGATGGGCACGCGTGGCCTCACCGGCATCAAGCACGTGCTGCTCGGGAGCGTCGCGGAGCGGACGATCCGCGTCGCCGCCTGCCCGGTGCTGACGGTCAAGGGCCCCGGGGCGCCGTGAGCTGCCGCGGCGGTGGGCCGTGGCAGGCGCTGTCGCGCATCGACGCATATCCGGAGGATCCGGACGCCGGCTCCGGCCACGACGAGACCGTCGAGTGGATCCAGACCCACATCTCGCACGTCTACCGCAGCGGCGCGCGCGTCTACAAGTTCCGCAAGCCGGTCGATCTCGGCTTCGTCGACTTCTCGTCGCGCGCCGAGCGCGACGCCGACTGCCTGCGCGAGGTCTCGCTGAACCGGCGCCTCGCGCCCGACGTGTACCTCGGCGTCGCGCCGCTGCGCGGAAGCGACGCGCGCCCGCGCGTCGGCGCGGCCGCGGAGACGCTCGCGCACGGCGACGACGTCCGCGAGCACTGCGTCGTGATGCGGCGCCTGCCCGACGGGCGCGACGCGCTGTCGCTGCTCGAGAAGGGGCGGCTCGACGGCGCGATGCTCGACGCGCTCGCGTGCCGCATCGCGCGCTTCCACGCCGAGAACGGGCTCGGCCACCCCGCACCGTGGGAGCAGGAGGACTGGCTAGCGCACTGCACGCGGCCGGTCGAGGCGAACTTCCACGAGATCGGGCGCGCGTCGTCCGAGCTCGCCGGGTCCGACGCGTTCGGCCGCACCCGCGAGCGCACGCGCGCGTTCGCCGCCGCGCACGCCGAGCGTTTCGAGCGCCGCCGCCGCGACGGCCGCGCGGTCGACGCGCACGGCGATCTGCACCTCCAGCACGTCTGGCTCGAGCGCGACGGCGCCGAGCCGATCGCGATCGACGGGCTCGAGTTCAGCCATGAGCTGCGGCGCATCGACGCGGCGAGCGAGGTCGCGTTCCTCGCGATGGATCTGCGCTACCGCGGCGCCTGCGCGCTCGCGGAACGCTGGCTGCGCACCTACGCGCGCGAGCGCGACGACTTCGACCTCTACTCGGTCGTCGACTACTACGTCGCCTACCGCGCCGGCGTGCGCGCGAAGGTGGCGACGCTCGCGGCCGCCGACGCGGCGATCGCGCCCGAGCAGCGCGCCCGCGCCGCCGAGAGCGCGCGCCGCCACCTCGCGCTCGCGGCCGACGCGCTCGCGCCGGCGCCGCGCCGGGCGCTCGTCGTCGTCGCCGGCACCGTCGGCGCCGGCAAGAGCAGCGTCGCGGCGGCGCTCGCCGAACGGCTCGATGCGGTCGTCGTCGCGTCGGACCGGGTGCGCAAG